>JAHJGZ010000124.1 GCA_018823795.1 Candidatus Omnitrophota bacterium | reverse complement strand
TAATGGATACTCACTCCCGATTCCCGCTCGCCGTTACGAATAACCCAAAACTCGGGGCACGGCCCGCGATACTGCGGCAAGAATGATGAATGAATATTAATAGCCCCAAGGCGTGGAAGATTAATAATGCTTGTAGGAATTTTTTTATCAAACGTTGCTACGATAATTAAATCAGGGTTGGCTGCTTTGAGTGTTGCACTAAAGTCCTTACTCGCGATATCCTCAGGCGCTAAAACCTCGACTCCTGCGGTCTTTGCTAATGCTAACAGTTCAGTTGGCGGAATGGAATGTTGTGCCGTTGGTATAACAACATACTGAATATTTTCCTTAAGCTGTATGAGCGTGGCTAAAATGAAGGGGCCTAAAATACCGGGGGAGGCGAAAAGAATAATACGCATTCTTTGCTTGAGCTTTCTGCACGCTGAGAGTTCTCAGCTCCTATTAAAAATATTTTTCTACCATTTGATGGCAGACAAATCGCATGTATAAATCAAAACGGTGCAAAATCAAATCTTCCTTGTACAAACTATCGGTCAAACATTTAACCGCAGCATATTCTTCCAGTTCGATGCGCACATAGTTAAAACCACTATCATACACCTCAGACCGTGCTGCTATTGTCCTATCCCTCTTAACATCAATGAGCTCAAGACTCAAACCCAACACCGGAGGATAAAATTCGTTGTACTCGGTTACTGTACCGATGATTACATTCTGCACATTAAAAAAAGTTCCTATGCGGAGCGCTTCTCTGCGGATGTTCCCCTCAGTCAGGACAATCGCTTTTTCATGTAAATAACGAGCTATCGATGTCGGATGAACAATGCGTACTTCTTGGTACCGTGCCAGCTCAGATGAAAATATTTCAGCTATGTTATCAACAGTATCTCCTTTTTGAGCAAAGTTCAGAAAAGGTATTATTGCAACACTGTCTATGTCAGAGTGGAAAAAAATCCTCTCGCCAGAAGTAAGAGGGGTATACCGATAGGCACAGGAAGCGCCCATGAATAAAATCCCACTTATGAGCAACAATGAAAATGTCTTTTTTATTGCATATTTCATATCTTTTTCAACACCCATAAAATAGTATATACCATAGCAGCATATTTCTACAAATATTTATGCTTTCTGAGTCTCCTGTTTTTTCATATGTACGCTAAACGGTACTGCAAAACCAAATATTGAGCCTTCGTGATATGTACTTTCACACCATACATGTCCATGATGAAGATCCATTATTTTTTTGCAAATTGAAAGTCCTAATCCGGTTCCGCCAATTGCTTGTGTTTCAGGAGTAGAAATTCGAGTAAATTTTACAAAGATATTCGGGAGCTTGTCTTCGGGAATGCCAATACCATGATCGCTGACTGTTACCCGCAACGTACGATTTTCAATCGTAGCCTTGACTTCGATGGGAGATCCCCCGGGTGAATACTTAATAGCATTACCAATATAATTAATGAGCACCTGTTTAATCTTATCAGCATCGAGTAAAATTTTTTGATCAATATTTTCAACGATAATCTGAATCGGATGAGTCTTTTCATGAACATGAAAGAGCTGTGCTGCAGAAACAAACAGATTCTTGACATTCGTCAGTTCTTTTTTAACCTCAACGCGCTGAGCTTCTAAGCGTGAAAGATTTAATAAGTCATTAATGAGTTGTGAAAGACGATCGATTTCCTCATTAATGGCCACCAATGATTGATTTTCAAAATCTACTTTTAACTGTTTACCTAATCGTCGTGCTGCCAGAAGCAGTTCAACAGTGCTCTTAATAACGGCGATCGGGTTTTTCAACTCATGCGAAACGGTCGAAACAAACTCTGACTTCAAGTTATCAAGATCCTTTAGGCGATTAACCTCTTTCATTAATGTCCGATCCCGGCACACACAGACGACCCCCTGCTGTTCCCCTTTATTATCATACAGTATTGAAGAACTCAATCCGACCGGGATTTTTATTGAAGGGGTTAAAGCAATTTCGATTTCATAATCGAGGATTGATCCTGCTATCATGGTATCTTCTATGAGAAGATCAAACGCCCGTACTACCTTTTCAGGGAATACATCCCGATACGATCTGCCGATAACCTTCGGCGCGCTCAAACCAAAAAGAATTTCTGCATTTTTATTAAAAATAGTGATGATATTATTTTTATCCAAAGCGATAAGCCCATGGATAACATTTTCTACAATATCGCTTAAAAGATTTTGTGTCTTTGATTTTTTGCTGACCGATTCTTTTTCGGATACCAGTGTATTAAACAACGTAAATAATTTCGAAGCAAACAGGGAAAGTATATTCAACTCGTTTTCTACGGTCACAAGCAACGGTTTCGATTCTTTGGGGAAAACAACAAAAATTATTCCACTTTGGACCTCGCCATTAAAGAGGGGAAAAAGCAATATGTAATCTGTTTCTTTAATGTGAAAACTCTCCTGATCGGTAACCAGGACCACTTTCCCTTCTTCCATGATTTCAGCACAAATACCGCTTTCGATACAATTGGTAATGGTATTCATTAAAGCGCGATCGCTATCGCGGACGGGTATGACTTCGAATGTCTTCTGATCGATCTCCAGACAGATAACGGAAAGATTATCCGCAAGATTTTGAAAACATTCAGCTAAGGCTTGATATATTTGGAATCCATCGTGGACATTTTTTAAACGTTGAATAAAAAACGGTAGAATTTCGCATTGTTCACTCATTATCTATCTATCCCTCAGCAATAAATAATTCGACGTCGGTTAACTCGTTTTCTATGCTTTCCATAATTTCATCAAGGGCATGATAATCTAATCCTAATACCTCCCATGCTTCTTTATGTATCCGTGGAATCTTTTTATCTCCCCCATTGCCGATATCTAAGCTCCGAATTAAGATATCCGCCAAATGAACGCAGGCAATCGGCTTCATAAGGTCCTCTCCCAGTTCTGGTTGATGGTGCAGTCCTATGATTTGCACAAGCGCTGACGGCAATTTCCATTGTGCTGCAAGCCAGCCACCAATCCGACTATGGTCAATACCCTCTAATATCTCAGCTTCAGCGTCCATGATAAGATTATTCTTTGCCTTTACACATTTAACAATTTCGACAAATTTATCGTGTACAAATTGATCCAAAACAAGCTTTCCAACATCATGCAAAAGGCCCGCAATAAACATATCTTCAATAGTAGCAATTCGTACCTTCCGGGCAATAAGACGTGTGGTACTTGCACAGGCAAAAGAATGCAGCCAAAAAGCTTTTCGGTCAAAGGGCACGTCTTCCTTACTTTCTTTGGGAAACATCTCAAACACTGATGCCGTGAGAGCAACATTCTTAACGGTATTAAATCCTAAAATAACAATAGCGTGCGAAATAGATGAAATTCTTTCTGAAAAACCATAAAAAGCGGAATTTACTAACCGCAAGATACGAGATGATAACGACTGATCTTTACTAATAACTTGGTGTATGTCAGCAGCGGACGTATTCGGATTCCTAATCAAATCGGTGAGGGTCGTTACCACATGCGGCAAGGTGGGAAGTTTGTCTATTCTGCCAATTACTTTTTGAATATCAGGCGCGCTCATTCTGCATTCTCTTTCGAATCTTTAGGGTCCAAATCAACCAATGGAGATGGTCGATTACAATTTTTTTTTATGATTTCAAGTATTGCATTCAGCTCAAAAGGCTTCGCAAGAAATTCTACTGCCCCTTCAATGGTACACAGGTCACGCAAACCCTCTTTTGCCGTCAGTACAATGACCGGAATTTTTTTAAGTTGATCGTCACATTTTAATTCTCTCAAGAGGCTGTAGCCATCCATCTTCGGCATCATAATATCCGTAATAATAAGATCCGGAGCACTTTTACGAACAGCACGCAATCCTTCCTCCCCATTTCCCGCTTCAACAGTCTGATATCCATTCATCTCTAAAAATACTTTTATATTGGTGCGCAATTTTACTTCATCTTCCACCAGTAATATTGTCTTATTCACAGACATATGCTCCCCCTTTTACATCCCTTATGCTCGTCAGTTGAAAAACATTCCTGTTATGAAACAGGCGCTCTTATTTCCGTGCAAGTGCTTTCCTAACATTTTCTTCAAGTTTTTTCATATCAAACGGCTTAGACATAAAAGCATCAACACCTTCAACCTCAATAAGCTCTTTCAATCTCTCTTTACCCGTTAAGACAATAAAGGGAATATTCTTATTTTCTTTGCGCAATTGTTTAATCATCGAATACCCATCCAATCCCGGCATCATAACATCGGTAACAACAACATCGGGCACATAGGTTTTAACTGCTTTAAATCCCTCTATGCCTGAAAATGCGCTGTGGACTTCATACCCTTTCATCTCTAAATAATTTCGTATATTCGCAGCTAATTTTTTATCATCATCGATAACGAGTACTTTCTTTTTTCTTCCTTTATTGTTTTCATCAGCATTGTGTCCATCATTCGGACCGCCCCCTAATATTTCATCGACTATTTCTTTTAATTTCTCCAATTCAAACGGTTTCGTCAAAAAGTGATCAACTCTTTCGAGTTCAAACAAATCCTTTAATTTCCCTTTTGCCGTAATAACGATACATTGAATATCAATTTTTTTCTTTCGCAATTCTCTTAACATAGTATACCCATCCATGTTCGGCATAAGAATATCTAAAATAAGCAGTTGGGGCCGCTCTTGTTCAACCTTTACTAAACCATCTTCTCCGTTACAGGCTCCTATACATTCATATCCATAGAGTGAAAGATATTCTTTCACATTATTTACAAAGTCAGGTTCATCATCAACTAAAACTATTTTTTTTCCGCCCATTATGATACGCTCTCCTCTTTACACATTATATTTGTGTTTAATTTTTGCTATTCTTTTCTCCAGGGCCAGCTTTTTGATATGTTGCATGATTTCATCGTCACACACATCAGAAAATTTCTCATCTATGATAGTCTGCGTCTCCTGAATTTTTTCCTGCGCCACCTCTTTGAGGTCTTTACCACCAAGCTCTTCAGCAGATACATCCTCACGAATAGGGACCGACCGTATTCCCCATGTTTTAAAAATAACAATGTGTCGGTCCGTTAAGGCACTGTTTTGTTTTAATAAAACAACACCCCGCCCGGTTTTAATATCCGAATCAACGATCATGCCTGGTTTTAATGCTTCTATAGCAACCGTGTTACCCATAATATTCTTTCATTTAAAGTAATATTCTACTACTATCTTGTCTTGTTGTAAACCCCGTTAGAAAGCGACCTAAAAAAAATAAGTTTTTGGCATTTATCTCATCTTAAATATTAGAAATGAGGATTCTTAATATCATAGTATGCTTATGTTCTAACGGGGCAAATGATGTTTCCTATTTAAAAATTTTACAAAAAAACCGGATCATAGGCATTAATAACGGTCCCGTGCCGGCCGGCCAAAGCCCATAAGTAATACACCTGACATCCGGGCGCGGCACACACTGGATGGTATCCGTGTGTAACGACAAAACAATCATTATTCTTTATACAATATACGCGTTCTGTGCTCTTTTTTTTCTTATCGTATATCCGTATAAAACCAAATCCATCCTCCGGAACAACTTTACAAAAATAAATTTCTTCATACTGTGATTCATGAGGAAGTTTATTGTATGCATGTCGATGCGGCGGAAAACTTGACCATTTCCCCGCTTCATTAAACGTTTCCCCTACTAAAATATATGCATTGTTGCCCATACCTTTTTGGGCCTTTTTTTTTGGACGAGTTACATACGGAAAGAGCGTATGCACTTTCCGCCGGTACGTTCCCCGCCCAACGGTTTTCACCGATACCTGTTTCGATTGAGCGATGGTTACCTTTTTAAAACGTCTATTACGTAGCGGTGTATTGATAAGTGCGATTTCTACTCCTACACCCTGTGCTTTCACTAAAAATGGGTGTTTTCGTGGAATGTATATGCTTGAGCTTTTTGCACTGAAAACGTCTTTGCGAGGACCAAGAGTGAACGGCTGCCCATCAACCGTGATGTGGATACGTCCTTTAAGCAGAACAATAATCGAATCTAATTTTTGAAAACAATGAGTAACGGTTGCATTTTTTTTTAATTTTAAGTATTTAAATTGTAAGTACTTACAAGAAGAATTTGACGCGTTAATAACTAAACGCCCTTTTTTTTTACTTTTCCTGCCGCTAAAATAGACATGCCTCTTTTTTGTCTGTTTACTGTTCATAACTTGTTACAGTTTAACAACTTTGCACGAACGTGTCAAATTTTTTTCATATCCGTTTCTTTTAAATGGTACTTCACTTATACTCCAATTTTGACGTTAATACGTGTAAGGAGTGTGTGTGTAAGACTGAAGAGGCAAAGGCCTCTCCTATCTTATTCGATAACAATAGGTTAAATATTTATGACGACAGAATACAATCCTATTAAAGAGATTTCGAAAATATTGGGAATGGACGCGACCAATGTGGTCCATCAACTTGCTGCTGAAAAATCACTCAATATTCCCTTCCTTGAAAAAAATATTCTGAAAGAAAGCAACGCATTGAGTAATGGCATGGTTGAAAGTGCACAACAGAGAATGACTCGATGGCGAAATAATATTCAAAGGATGCGAGAGCGTAGAAAAAAATTCGCTCAAGTTGCACATCAAAAAAGAACAGATCCGGAGCTAGCCAAAGAAGCCATTGCTCGCACAAAAATCGCATTTCTACAAAAAGAAGAAGCCCGTAAGGAGAAAAGAGACCGGCGGCTTCGTGATATAAAAATCAATGATAAAGATAAAGTCGAAGAGCGTATGCATGAACAGATACAAAAAAGGCGTGCTGAAATAGGGCAGCGGACAGCTCAATACGCTAAACGGCTTGAGGCAGAAAAAGCACAAGAACCATCCCCCCAAGAAGCATACGAGCGACTGCGTACCTTAAAAAAGAATGCGGTAGATAAAATGACAGAACGCGCAGAAGAAAAGGAACGTCTCTTTGCACACAAACAAGTAACACGGCAGCAGGCTCAGGAAACACTCGCTGAACGGCTTGCAGAAAAGACGGAAGAACGCACGCAAATGTTTAGCACCAAAGATCGCTCTGAAATACACGCAAAAAGAGAAGAAAGGATGCACGATCATAGCGAAGCACAGAAAATAGTACGTGATGCAATTATAGAAAGAAGAGACGAGCAACGATATACACTTGCCGAACTGGTCGAATACGGCGATAAAATTGTCGAAGAAAATGTCGAAAAACGTGTCGATCATTTCAAGCAATTAAAACAGAGACTTCTTACTCTTGCTGATCGTGCCCATATTAAAAGAGAAGATATGGAAAATGCCCTGGCTGAATTTGTCGCTGAAATGCGCAAAAAGACTGACGCATACTTGAAGGAACTTGATGATCCTGCAACCGATGGGCCATTACGCGCCCAGTTGGAACTTTTTCAAGAATTTCGGGCACGTTTTAATGATATATTGAGTGAAGCGGGGGAACGGCGGCGTAATCCGCAGGCTCTGGTTGATATGATCGAACGGTATGGACGGGCACGAACCGGCAATCGGCCGGCCCAGTTTGGCGATCCGCGTTCACGCGTGCTGACTGACCTTGCAAACTATCTCACGCAAAAACATCGGCTCATATTTGCCACTATGGCACACGTACAAGAACGAAACGTCTATCATCATCTCCTCATGGGGCTTCCCCCTATTATACGAAAGAAAATACACAGAATTTTTCACCGTGTTATTTTGTCACTCTGGGACATTAACGCAACATCGCTCAACAATCCTTTTTTTTCCGTTGCACATCGTAAAAGGAATATCGCATCACTTACTCACTGGTTTGTCGAACGCATTGTTTCCTTGCGGGTCATCCGCTCCCTTTTTATGCGCCTTGTGGAAAAAAACTACGATTATTTAAAATCGATACCGTTCGGCTTGCAAAAAGAAAATACGCAAGAAATAAATCTCCTCTTGCGGCAAGAAAATCTTAAATCCCTCTTAAGCGGTATGCTCGTCGATAAAACACTTCAAGCAGAAACCGTTTTAAGTACGCAAGATTTTAATAAAGCCAAGACCGGCTTTTCAGTGTTTCTCTATTCTCTCAAAACACAGAACACGCACGACAGAGAGTCTGAAAATAGTCCAAGCAAACCCGCCTCGTATATTACTCGTTTAATACATCTTTTAAAAGATACAAAGACAGCGTCGCGGCAAGAAGAAAAAAATCGGACGAGTGATGAAATATTTAACCTTCTTGAGACAGCACCGCTGCCATTTGATACCCTCAGAAAAGAAATTGATACCGGTCTCCATCGGGACGGTGTCATCAGCCCCGAGAAAGTCTTTGCAGGACCAACAGCCCAAGAACTGGAAGAAGAACGGCTTGAAAAAGAGGCTGAACTGCATAAAGCAGTATTACGAAAGAAAAAACAGGATACAACGCTCACGCGCCGGAAAGAATTCCTAAAAGCCATCGAAGAGCAAAATCTCACCGCCCAAGAGCGGGCTAATAATGAACAAAATCTGATCGACTTTTTCTTCTGACAGCCATTATCTTATTTTCCACATTGATCATTGTAAGTGAGGTATTTTTGTTGTAGCATAGTGTATCCTATTTAACAATATTATTTTTTGTATGTACAAACAGCGCATTGTCCAATTTATTTCTTTTGTTTTTTTCATTTTTTTTCTCAGTCGTTTTTTGTTTGAAGGATCTGCCGGCTTCATTACCGCGCTCAGCCCCGTCGTACATATCGGAAATATCCGAGCACTTATGTTCGGAAAAACTGCGCTGATCAGCATACTTCCTGCGGTGTTCCTTGTGGTCATGGGATGGTGTGTTGGCCGTTTTTTTTGTCTTCATCTCTGCCCTCTCGGTTTTTTGCAAGATATCCTTCCCAGTATGCGCAAGCGCTTTGCCGTCCTTAAAAATATTCCCGGATGTAATTATCTCGTGTTTTGTATGCTCTTCGGTGTTTCGATTATGTTCGTTAATGTGCTCGGAAGCGCTGATCCGATTATCATCTTCAGTCGTGCGGTAAATGCAATAATGAGCCCTAAAGCAGGGTACCGATGGGCATTCCTTGTGCCGCTCGTTGGTATTTTTCTTCTCAGCATTATATCGCAACGCGCATGGTGTTGGTATGTATGTCCTCTTGGTGCATTCTTTGACGGATGCACTAATATGAAAAAACATTTGTGCGCGAAAAAAGTATTTACGAACGAGAACCCCTCCGATGGTACAAAAAGGAATTTCATGGTTGCTGCGGCTACGACAAGCGGACTTCTTATTGGTGCAGGTATATCTCCCTTGCGATCATTGTACGCTGATGCGCGGCTCATACGCCCGCCCGGAGCACTTCCTGAAGAAGATTTCAAGCGCATCTGTATTCGTTGTGGTAATTGTATTAATGTATGCCCTACGGATGGATTGCAGCCAACGCTCGTTGAGAGTGGATGGGATGGGCTCTTTACACCGCGGCTCATTCCGCGTATTGGTGAGTGTGATGAATACTGCCGGCGATGTGGCTATGCGTGTCCAACGCATGCGATTAAACCGTTAAGTTTAGAACAAAAACGGGAAGAACGTATTGGTATCGCCCGCGTTGATAAAGAAAAGTGTTTAGGATGGTCGGATAATAAACTTTGTTTTATTTGCGGAGAAGTTTGTTCCTACCTTGCTATTGATGTGTACCGGAAGAATAAGAATATTCCGTGTCCGGTGATTCGCCAAGACGCATGCCGGGGATGCGGCCTCTGTGAAAAACGGTGTCCAACATATGCAATAAAAGTATATAAACGTACGTAGGGGCGACTCCCTATGGTCACTCGGATGAATACGTCGGGCAGGGACAAAGCTCCGTCTCTACAAACAATGTCTTTATTCTACCATTTCCCATTCGATCGGCTCATTGCGCTTGATATCTTTGGTAACCTTTTTGCCGATGATGTTTTCACGATCGGCTGGTTGGATGCCTGATGCGGGTTTGACAATCTTTACATCAGCGGCTTCGAGGACTTTCCCCTTTTGAATACGGCGGGCTGCTTTAATGCCGCGTCGGCCTGAGAAGGCAAGATTTTCCTCAGCATTGGTCGGCTCCTTCACGCTACTCCCTCGTGCCTGCTCGATCAATCTGACACCAGAAATTAATTGCCTTAATTCAGTAGGATCAAGTGACATTTTGTGATCAGGACCTTCTAAATCATGACTCAAGGTAAAATGTTTTTCAATTATCACTGCTCCGAATGCACTGGCTGCGATAGGAATCACAATGCCAAGACTGTGATCTGAATAACCGATTGGATAGGGAAAAGCCTCCTGCATTGTTTTTATGACCGAAAGGTTAATCTCTTCATCCTTTGGCGGATAATCGGCGGTACAGTGCAGGATAATAATAGTACGATTTCCTTCTTTCTCGATCGCATAAACTGCCTTTTTCACTTCTTCTAAGGTTCCCATTCCTGTCGAAATAATGATGGGACGTTTGCTGCGTGCAACATGTTTAATAAGAGGTAGATGCGTTAAATCGCCCGATGATATTTTAAAACAGGGAATATCAATCGAATTAAGGAAATCGGCTCGCTCCTCATCAAAAACAGAAAGAAAAAAGAGAATCCCTTCCTTCTGCGCACGCTCTTTGAGCTCCTCAATATCATCATTGCTGAGTTCAAGGCGCTTGTACATTTCATATGATGATTTTGTTCCACCAGTAATTGCTTCGACATTCTTTGTCTCAGTCAGTTCTAAATCACAAAGAAGGTGAGCCGAAAAACCCTGAAATTTAACCGCATCCGCGCCTGCTTGTTTTGCTTCAACGATTAACTTTTTAGCAAGTTCAATATCACCATTATGATTCACCCCAGCCTCTGCAACAATAAAGGTTGGAAAGCCATCACCAATGATTTTACTGCCAATAGTAACACTCCGTCGTTTCCTCATGTCCCTATACTCCACGTTGAGTGATCGTATCAACGACCACGTATCCATTAACATTGTATCGCTCATATATTGATTTTATAAATGCTAAATCTTCTTCAGTATCCACGGTCAATCGAAGAGAATCATTCACATAAGTGGCAGGTGGTTTCAAAAAAAGACACTTAAAAAAATCGGTCTTCTGATAATACGGGGGCGTCACATGTTCATAGTCGTATGGTGTCTTCGATAGAGCAACCACCTTTTCAAAGCTTGAAAAGGTAAATAATTCTGCCCCTGTTCCAAGAATACAACTCTTATCATAGCCAATGTAATCTACGTTTGTTTTCTCCCATTGGCTAATCATAGTGTGAATAAGTTCAGGTGAAATAAGCGGATTATCACCGGTCACTCGAATAATGACATCAAGAGCATACTGCTTGGCTGCATCAAAAAACCGTTTCTGAACATTTTCTAAATTACCGCGAAACACGGCGGTATCGAGCTCTAAGGCAAAATCGGCTAACGCATCATCAGAAGAATCAGATGAAGTAACAAGAACGACCTCATCTATTCCCGTAACCCGTTTTACTCTATCTATGACATAGTAAATAAGCGGTCGGCCACAAATATCTCTGAGTGATTTACCCGGAAGCCGTTTTGAACTCATCCGTGCCTGAATTAAAATTCCTTTTTTCATATGACCATTTCTTTATCGTGACACAACACGCATCGTTTTATTCTTTAACGGCAATGATACCGGTTTTCCCTTGTGCGCATCAGAAATATGGGCTGCAAGCGCCACCTCCAAAGACTTAAGCGCTTCTTTTCCGCTACAACGGGTGTCTCTTTTCTCTTCAATTGCAACGATCAAATCTTTGACTGCCGCGACAAAGGGCAGCGGAGCGGGCGGCACCCGATACGGTTGTAATGCTAAATCACGAAAATCCGCGTAGTGTTTGCTCGGTGCCATTTTCCAATATTCGAAAAGGCCGTTTCCAATGCGGATACGGCCTTCACTGCCTTGTATATCTAATTCAAAAACAAAATATCGCTTTCCCAGCCCCAAGACTTGACCGATAACACCATTCTTAAAAGAAATGGTTATCACCCCATCTTTATCTTCAAGGGGATTTGTATCCTGAAAAAATGTATATCCTGAACGTATCCGATCCGCCTTTTCAGAATCCTTAAGTATTCCCCATACCGTATGGGGAATACCAGCGAAAAAAATCATTGCATCAAACATATGAATGCCGGTATGGATAAGATTGCCTGAAAACGTACCGTTCAGGGATTGTAATTTCCCAATCGCGCCCCGCTCGATCATCTCTTTTGCGTGGATAAAATCACCTGCCCACCGCCGGGTATGATTGACCATTAAAACAACCTTATGACGCGTGCAGGCCTGGATCATCAGCTCAGCTTCCCGAATACTTGTCGCCATCGCTTTCTCGCAAAAAATCCCCTTCACCTTATGCCGTGCTGCTTCAAGCGTTATTGTGCAATGAGACGGCGCATAGGTAGCAATGCTAACGATATCAAGTGCTTCCTCACGAAGCATTGTTCGATAATCAGTATAATAACGGGAAATTGAAAATTTTTCCGCAAAGCGTTGTGCATTATCTGCATGTTGAGAACAACAGGCAACAATCTCTACTGCAGGGTTGTTTTTATACGCACCAACATGCGTGCAGGGATGTTGCCGCAAAAGATCGTCTTCTAGATCCCCTGCTATCCGCCCGCAACCGATAATCCCGACTTTGTAGATAGACATTTGCTTTAAATTCTAATTAAACCTTCACACATCCCATATTTAGTTGCCAAGATACGGAATGTCTGACAATTTAACTTCAATATCAGTTCCTTTTATCATCATTTCAATTGCTTCTTTTCGTAAAGGTGCATTATAAGCTGGCCCAACAATAATCCTTTTAATTGGCAATCGGATATTGATATCCTCAAATAATGCAATGTATGGAACTAAACTTTCGCCTTTCTGCCTATACTTGACTTTCATTTCCTTTTGTAAGTCACACTCATTTTCCTTATTGGACCGAGCAACAATAATTCTATGCTCTTTCTCTTCATGAAAACCTTGATGTTTTAGTCGCGGAATAGTTCCTAAAATACGTCCCATAAGCTCACTATCAGAAGATGTGCTGCCGTCTTTTATCTTCTTCAGGTAATGAAATGCATCATTCCCAAGCTTGTCTAAAAACTTTTCATCCTCAGAAGAAAATAAACCATTATATATAACGCACTTGCATTCACTTTGACCTAATAAATAGTTTTTAGGTTCTTGTGTACATAGCGCGTCAAGTTCTTCATAATTAAACCCTATCGCACATCCTCCCGCTCCTCCGTATCTGAGCCATTGGCTGAGCAAATCATCATGGTCGCAAAAGGATACAATAAACGGGCCGCGGGCGTTCTGCTTTTTTATGAACACAATATATGCATCATGAACCACTTTTATATCTTCTCTCTTGAATCCTCGCCCGCTCATCACTTCAACAAACATATCAATTTCTTTTTCATCATTAAGATATTTATAATGTGTAGCCCACAAACATTGGCTCTCCCATATCCCCTTCAATCCTTCCATGTTTGTATAATGATAAATTAAATCCGGCATACAGATAGCCACTCCCCCTTGCTCTATGCTGTTTTCGCAGTCATAGTCTTTTTGCGGCGTCACTGTGCGTTATAAGTTACGGATTAACGAATAGCACAGTGCCGCAGTAAGTCGAGCCAGGACTGGCGAGACGAACGTAGCAAAAAGACTAGTGCTGCGAAAAATTCATGTTAACGTAACTATACCTTTTTGTGCTAGATTCTTTTATTGCCTTTTGTTCTTTGCCTCTCGCCTCATTAACAATTTGACATGGTAACAATGTATATAGTACCATCGTTACATGAGCCACACGGTCAGTATCGTTATCCCTAACTGGAATGGTAAAGAACTCTTAAAGAAAAACCTTCCTGCAGTTCTTCATGCTGCAGAGAAACTTGCTGTACCTTTTATTGAAACCATTGTCGTTGACGACGGCAGTACTGACAGAAGTGACATTTTCATAAAAGAAAATTTTCCCGCCATACAGTGTCTCAAGCTCAAGACCAACAAAGGCTTTCATCAAGCAACGAATATCGGCGTGCAAAAAAGCACCGGGACGATCGTCATACTGCTCAATACCGATATGGAACCCCATCCCGATGCGTTTATCCATCTTATCAAACATTTCGACACCCCAGCTTTATTTGGGGTAAGCGGCCGCATCTATGCCGATGATAAAAAAACCTTTCTTTACGGCAACCGCGGCGCCCATTTCAAATGGGGACATTTTTATTTATCAGAAAAAAAGGAATCTGATACATCGCAAAATTTATTCGTGTGTGGCGGCGCAGGGGCTTTTTCACGAGAAAAATTTTTAGCACTCGACGGTTTTGACACCCTCTTTTCACCTTTCTATTATGAAGAACAGGATATCTCATACCGTGCGCTCAAAAGAGGATGGGATATTCATTACGAACCAGAAAGCATTATGTATCATCAAATACGGGGTACTATTGAAAAAAAGATGGACGCGACAAAAATTAAGTATATATCAGCACGGAATAATTACCTTTTTGTTATAAAGAATATCACCGATCCATCGTATACGCTCCAAGTATTACTTTTCATTCCTCTTTTTCTCTTAAAAGATCTCTTCACGCTCAGATTCCGCTTTTGGATAGCTTTTTGTATGGCCGTGCCGCGGCTTCCAAAAGCACTGATAAAACGAATCAAAGAGCAAAAACACATCCGTCGAAACGATAAAGAAATTTTATCGTGTATAATTTAAAATGTCTCTTAATCTTTCCACTTTAATTTATAAATATAACTATTTCCTTTTTGATCCTTTGTGGTAATATAAAACAAATTTCCATCTGACACAACAGGTTGATCAACTATTTCCCCCTCTTTTATAACGATGCTTCCCTGTTCCTCCCCTGTTGATTCATCCACAAAAGATACGGTACTCTTCTCTATTCCTGCAGCAGTCACATGCTGAGAACTTACGGTGATAAGATAGCCCGAACTAGTCGTTCCCTTTTCTATCCCCCCTGCTGCTTCATATTCCCAGTTTCTTTCGCCTGTTTCACAGTTAATTACATATACCGAACTCGAAGTATCTGCCTTGGCATAGAAATATTTTCCTTCAGAAGCAAGAAGAAAATTTTCTTTGATAGATAATTTTGGATAGAAAGCATTCTTGCTCATGAAATTCCACTTGGTTTGCCCTGTATCAAAATCTAACGCTCTGAGTTCTTTTCCTATTGTTATAAACAAAGTATTAAAAGCAGCGATAGGCCATGACATCACCTCTTGGGTCTCCCATGTGGTTGTCCATTTCATCTCACCCGTCTCGACATCTAAAACACTAAAACTGACTGCTGTACGCTCTTGGCGTTCATCAGGCGGAGAATCACACCAAAGAAGCGCTATTTTTCCCTCTTCATGTAAAAAATTTAAGAAAAATATATCCGGGTGTATCATTGTCTCCCATATTTTTTCTCCAGTCTGCGTATCAACCGAATAGATTTTTCCTGCAGAAGTGCCGAAATATAAATTACCCTCCAGTAAAAGCGGGCGAGCATAAATAGTACCTCCCACATCATACTGCCACTTTTCTTCTCCTGTCTTTTTATCAAGTGCATATAAAACACCGTCATCATACCCAAAATAAATATTTTTTTCATCGGGTATTGGTGGCACTCTCATGCCCGACGATGCCCAATTCTCTGTCTTTTTCTTCCAGAGGTCTTCACCCGTTTCCGTTG
>JAHJGZ010000123.1 GCA_018823795.1 Candidatus Omnitrophota bacterium | reverse complement strand
GCAAAAATCGTCACCTATATCTACAAGAAACAGGATAGTGATGAATATGTACTGCTCCGCTATACCAGTGGTATTCCTAAGAGTTTAATTGAAATAAAGAATCTACCGCATCGTTATTTCCGAGACACAGACACAAGCAATGACACAGCCGATTCGCTTAGTGTGTCACGACATATCGTAGAAACAAATAAGGAGTTGTGGAATATTACCGATAATAATATCGATGGTGTTTTTGATACGTACACAAAATCACCTGACACCGTTACTGAAGATATCGAATCAGGACATACGGTGTATGAAAACACATTAGACTTTATAATTACCTATTACCAAAATCCTCCCGAAGAACCGATGGTGTTTGAGCAAAAACCACAAAAGAAGGAGCTCGTCGTAGAGCTTGAAAAAAGATTGTACGATTTAGAAAGTGGGTATAAAAATAAACTCATTTCTGAAGAGGATTATAATACCCAGCGTCGATTAGCATTCGAAAGCTATACCAAGGAATCTACTAAGTTCTAAGCGTTATAAGCGCGCGTTCATTAATACTATTTTCCTGCCGCATAATATTATTATGGGCCGTAATTCCTTTTTATCTCCTTGACAATAGAAAAGAAAAAGTTATACTAAAAAAACAAATGAACGGTAAAAATATAACTTTGAAAGGGTGTAATGCAATTCACGTTTGACCATTTATTGTTTCCCGAAACGGATCTTCCGCTATCAGTGTATGAATTGTTACAACAAATAGATAAGCTGTGTGCTCTCTACCACACCATTGAAGACAAAAAAGAACTGGTGAGTAAACTCCATTCACTGTATTGGCAAAGTATTGTTACTATCGTGCCGTCCCTCTTTATTGATGAAAAAATTAAAGGGCAATATTCGATACCACCGGAGTATCACAATTGGCTTAATTTTGGCTGTGTGAGTGCAACGCTATGCCCCAGCTATAAATCGTTAATAAAGCCTCAAGAAGAGGAGATATCCGAAAATATTAAAGAAGTATTCGATGAATATACCGTAATTTACGTTCATGAATGGCTTGAAAAAATGCACGACCGGGACATACGTGTTGAACACCAGCAATTATGTAACAAAAAACTACAAATCGCGCAGGAAGATTTAGACAATTATCCGTCGTTACTTGAAAACAGTTTAGCACGACGAGATGATTTTTTAAGAAGGCATCAAAAAGCATATGATGTCATTAACATTTGCAAGCAAATCGACGCACGGATGCCGGATTATTATTTCATTAAAAATAAAATCGAATGTTCCCAGAGAATTACCCCCGAACAAAAAAAACATTATGTTCAACTGTATGATGAAATAAACAATTTGCAGGCTTTACGGGACAAAGCTCAATATATCATCAGCGATACTGTACCACAATCCGAGATGGCACAACTTGATCAAGAAATTGATACTACGATGCAATTGAAAATAAAACTGGAAAGAAACCTCGAAAACGCGCAAGCTGCTGTTGACCAAGATAAGGGATGGCGAGAAAGCAACACCGCTTCAACATTCCGTGAATTTTTACGAGAAGAGGTTCGGCGAGTACGAACATTAACCGAACTTGCAGCACGACGCACTCACATAAGACCCTGTTCAATACTATTGGAAGGCCAACCAATAGTAACTCCTGCACAGGTAGTGAGCGCAATAGAAGAAATCCTTGAAGTTGACCCAACCCTTTTTTCTAAAAAAAGGAAAAAGCAAACAAAGTTCCCTACTATTTTCCTTATTCCAATTTACAGTGATGGCATTTACGATTATGAAAATAATGCATTATTGATTCCGATTCGTTCACCCCGTGGTTTGCTGCAGTCAGTCGCAGCTGCATTAATCGAATTCCATTTAGAGTCAGAAACGGGCAGACAATTTCGCGACAGCTACGAACAACTGAGAAAAGGTGAAGGAATCTTTTCTACTATCAAATTGCGTGAGCGTATGCTCCGTGATTATATTGAATGGGTCACGTTGGAAGCAAAGGGATATCAAGTGCTTGAAAAAGATACGCGTAAATGGTTTTATGAAAATGTTGCGCCACCACGTTTATCACTAAAACATCCTCGTCGTTTAGGGCAACGCTCCATGCCTGAATTTTTGGAATACATCGAACAAAACAAACAATACCTCGAAAACGAGATAAAGGATTTTGATGTCTATTTCTCGTTAGGCATTGCCCTCTGGCATCAAGAAAATTTTACTGATGCCCATAGGGCCTTCGTAAAAGCATTTGAATTACAGCCGCAGTCAGATAATGCGTGTTATAATGCTGCGTTAAGCGCATTCAAGACCCAACAAAAAGAAAAAGCAAGCGAATACTTTAAAGCATATTTACGTATCGATCGGTCAAGCTTTTGGGTAGTCCGCGTCCAGCTATTTTTAAATGAATTACGATAAGACCTTCCTTACACTATCGTAAAATCATTTATGCCCCGTCATAATATATATTTTCTATTGCATTATATTCTTTTAATTCACTATAATATAACAATGAAAGAATAAAAGTTATTGGTATATATGAACAGGGGGGGGTATACTATGGTTTTAGAAATCATTACCTTCGTTAGTGTATTTACACAGCCGGTTCACATTTTTTATTATGAAAAACCCGCCATCGCAGAATTCGTTGCGCCCGTTACTATTTCACAACCGATTTCCTTCAGACTTGAGAGGGCATGGAAAGAATTTCAAGCAAGTCAATCCATTTATAGTAGTGCATAAGGGGTTTTAAGATAGGGAAATACAAGCATGTATATATTATCTATAGATCAGGGCACAACCGGAAGCCGCACTGTTGCATATAATAAAAAGGGGGTAATAAAGGCAAGCGCCTATTGTGAATTTACGCAATATTTCCCAAAACCAGGATGGGTCGAACATGACCCCGAAGAAATTTGGAAGAGTGTGTATGTTTCAATTCAAAAAGTGCTTCGTACAATACCCGCACACCGTATCACTGCTATTGGTATCACGAATCAACGAGAGACTTCTATTATCTGGAATCGACGTAGCGGTAAACCCATTTACAATGCAATAGTATGGCAGTGTAGAAGAACGGCTCATCGGTGTACACAACTTAAAAGAAGAAAAGGGAATGTTGCTTTTTTCAGAAAGAGAACCGGCCTACCCATTGATGCCTATTTTTCCGCAACGAAAATAGAGTGGATTTTAAAAAATATTCCTGGTGCGCGCGCCAAAGCACGAGCAGGAAAACTCGCTTTTGGTACAACGGATACATGGATTTTGTGGAAATTAACTGGAGGAAAGATACATGCAACTGACTATACCAATGCATCCCGTACCATGCTTTTTAATATTGGCACTTTGAAATGGGACAGAAATATCCTTAAAAAGTTTTCTATTCCTCAACATATACTTCCCGAAGTAAAACCATCTTCAGGGCTTTTCGGGACAACGAAAAAAATAGGTACGCTTCCAGCACATATTCCTATAACGGGTATTGCCGGTGATCAACAAGCCGCACTATTTGGACAAGCCTGTTTTGAGCCAGGCACACTTAAAAACACCTATGGAACCGGCTGTTTTTTGTTGTTAAATACGGGGAAAAAACGTTCGATTTCAAAACATGGACTTATTACGACGCTGGGTTGTGGCATCGGAAACAAACCTGTCTATGTGCTTGAAGGGGCTATTTTTATTGCAGGGGCGGCAATTCAATGGCTCCGCGATGGACTTAAGCTTATCAAGTCTGCAGCACAGTCAGAATCTATGGCAACATCGGTAAAAGATACCGGCAGCGTATATTTTGTTCCCGCACTCGTTGGTTTAGGGGCTCCCTATTGGGACCAGGATGCACGAGGAGCCATTTTCGGTATTACGAGAGGAACGACCCGCCATCATCTGGTGCGTGCTGCACTTGAAGCCATGTGTTACCAAACAAAAGATGTACTCGACGCCATGAAAAAGGATTCGGGATTCACGATTAATAATTTAAAAGTTGATGGTGGTGCTGTTGCAAATAATTTTCTTTGTCAATTTCAGTCTGATATCCTCGGCATTCGTGTCATACGCTCAAAAGTGATTGAAACGACCTCGCTGGGTGCGGCCTACTTGGCGGGACTGGCTGTTGGCTACTGGAAAAACACAACTCAAATAAAAAGATGCTGGCAAAAAGATGCCCTATTTAATCCACAGCTTTCGCAAAAAACAGCGGTAAAACTTTATAAAGACTGGCGCGGCGCGGTGGGACGAACGCTCTCATCTCATAAGGTACTATCCAAATAATAATTTTAAACAAATGAATATTTTCGATGTTATCATTATTGGCGGTGGCGTAGTCGGAGCGGCCATCGCACGTGAACTTTCTCGCTACACATTGCGTATCGCACTCCTCGAAAAGGAGGAAGAGCTCTCTTTTGGCGTTTCGAAATCAAATAGCGGTATTATCCATCCCGGTACACAAAATCCTCCTCATTCACTCAAAGGAAAATTGTGCGTTCAGGGTAATCTCCTTATGAGAAAAGTAGCGCAGGAACTTGGCGTTGATTTTAAAGAAGTTGGTGAATTAATTGTTGTTTTTAATGAAAAAGATGTCAGCCAACTTGAAAAAATTAAAAAAGACGCGGAACAATTAGGTGTTCCTCAATTACAAATCGTTCGGCAGAACTGGCTCGCAAAAAACGAACCTAATCTCAGCAAGACCGCTGTTGCAGCCCTATACGCACCGACTGCGGGGATTATTAGTCCGTACCGACTTGTCTATGATTTAAGCGAAAATGCGGTACGTAATGGGGTGACTATACACCTTCTGAGCAAAGTAGAAAACATTGTCTCATCATATCAATCTAATAAATCGTTATTTGAGATACATACCAATAAAGGCACTTTCAAAACCCGCTACTGTGTTAATGCTGCTGGACTTTTTGCTGACGACATAGCACAGTTGATGGGAATCAATGACTTTACAATTACTCCACGTAAGGGTGAAGAATTCATCCTCGATAAAAAAAAGCACTATATTACCAACCACTTGCTGTTTCCCTTGCCACAGAAGACATCAAAAGGCATCTTAGTAATAAAAACAGCTGATGGCAATCCCATGATCGGTCCGACTGCATACGATAGCGATGACAAGGAGGATGTCTCAACCTCAGGCCAAGGACTTCGAGATGTTATTTCAGCGGCACAACAAATGATACCCGCTATACAGAAAGAAGATATTATTGCGTATTTTGCCGGTCTGCGGCCTGTGGCAGGGGATGATTTTATTATTCGCCATGAAAAGAATACTCCTGGTTGTATTACGGTAGCCGGCATTCAATCACCCGGACTAACCGCCGCACCGTCAATAGCAGTAATGGTTTCTCATTTATTAAAAGAAAACGGTTTACTATTAAAAAAGAAGATACGTTTCCGTAAATATCGATCAAAGACAACCCATCTTTTTGCAATCCCTTTTTCAAAGACAAAAAAACTTATCAAAAAAGAGGCGGCATATGGTGATATTGTATGCCGATGCGAGATGGTCTCAGCAAAAGAAGTTCATGATGCCATCGATCGCGGTGCGGTCACGCTCGATGGTATTAAATTTAGAACACGAGCCGGTGCTGGCAGATGCCATGGTGGATTTTGCACAACAAGAATAATGAAAATGCTTTCTCAGCATTTACAAAAGCCCCTTATTGCAATAACAAAAAAAGGGGAGGGATCGGAAGTAATAAAAGAGGAGAGATCTGTTGATTAAAAAAGATTTGGTCATCGTCGGTGGCGGTCCTGCTGGTATGGCGGCTGCGCTTGCTGCCCATGAGAGCGGGATACAGGATATTCTACTTATTGAGCGGGATCAATTTCTCGGGGGAATCTTAAATCAATGTATTCATCCGGGATTCGGTATTGATTATTTCGATGAAGTTTTAACAGGGCCGGAATATGCCGATCGATTTATAAAAAAAATCGGCGGGGTAAAATCGATTAGTGTCAGCCTGTGTTCTTTTGTTGTTAATTTGACTACGGATAAGATACTTACTGTTTTACGTCCAGGGAAACTTGAAACGATTAAAGCACGCGCCCTTATTATGGCAACGGGATGCAGGGAAAGAACGCGTGAGATGGTCCATATTCCCGGTTCACGGCCCGCAGGCGTATTGCCAGCCGGGCTTGCTCAAAAATTAATTAACATTGAGGGGCTCTTACCGGGAAAAGAGATAGTTATTGTGGGCTCCGGTGATATTGGTTTAATCATGGCGCGCCGATTTCTACTTGAAGGGGCTCAGGTAAAAGCAGTTGTTGAAATCCAGGCTGCAAGTCAAGGCTTAAAGCGTAACGTGGTACAATGTATAGAAGATTTTAATATTCCTATTCTTCACCGTCATAAAATTGCAAAAATACACGGTAAAGAGAGAGTCGAACGGGTTAGTATTGTACCAGTCGACGATAAAGGGAATGAAATCGAACATACCAAACAGCACATTGATTGCGATACTGTTCTTATATCTGTTGGTCTCATTCCCGAAAATGAACTTATTGAAATGGCGGGTGTGCCATTGGATAAAAAAACGAACACTCCTCAGTCACGTGAGCTTAATACGACATCAATTCCAGGACTTTTTGTATGCGGAAATGCCTACACCATATACGATATTGTCGATGCGGTATCGCGTGATAGTCATGCAGCAGGCCAACAAGCTGCGCGCTATTTAAGGAGAGGAAAATGATAAAAAAAATAACTTGTATTGAATGTCCGACTGGATGTCTGTTAGAAGTATCTATTGAAAACGGTCATTTCAGCACTGTAGAAAATAATAAATGTCCGAAAGGCTTTGCGTACGCGCAAGCAGAAATTGAAAATCCAATGCGCATACTTACTTCGACGGTAATAGCGCACGGGTTATCATTAAAAATGATCCCGGTACGAACAGATCAACCGATTTCAAAATTATTGTTGCTATCCGCAATGGAAGAAATTAAAAAGATAGTCATAGACAAACCTGTTGCTATCGGTGAAACAATAGTGCATAATTTTATGAACACGGGCGTCAAGCTGATAACAACAAGAGCATGTCTCGATCCCGCTAAAGCGGGACGGGATTAAGTCCCTGCCTGCCGATAGGCAGGCGTCACAACAGTTGTCTTGCTAACGCTGCGATAACTGTTGCCGTCATTAAAGGCTACAAAAATGAAGAAGAAAAAAAAGAAAAATGCAATGTACTTATACGGTAAAAATTCCGTATTTGAGCGGTTACAATCAAACTCGAAGAGCATAAAGAACATATACGTGCACAATACTTTTGATGTGCCGCAGATAGTGAATCGTATAGAGTCTTGTAATATTCCCTTACATCGCGTAAATGAGAGGGAGCTCGAAAAGATTAAGCGTGCTGATCGTTTACAGGGAATAGTAGCGAGAGTGGATACGTTCACGTATACGCCGTTTGAATCTATTATACGCAGTAAAAAAACATGCCTCTGCATAGACAACATTAATGACCCCCATAATTTAGGTTCGATAATACGGATTGCAGCCTGTTTCGGCGATTTTGCTATTGTTATACCGATGCATAATTCATGTGAAGTAAATGATACGGTGATGCATGTGGCATCAGGAGGTGAAAATCACGTCCCTGTTGCACAAGTAACGAATATGTCCACTGCATTAATACAAGCAAAAAAGGCCTGTTATTGGATTGCAGGAACGGTTGTTGAAAATGGGAAAGAGGTGAATGCCGTTACTTTTCCATTTCCACTCTGTCTGGTATTGGGCTCAGAAGGAAAAGGAATCCGTTACGGCATTAAAAATCACCTTGATCTTTCAGTTACGCTACCTATGGGTGGAGCTCAACTTTCGTTCAACGTTGCAATGGCATGTGCGATATTCTGCTATGAAATAAGCAAGCAAAAACACTAAAACAGACGATGCTACTCATGTATTAATATTGTACTCAAACGAACAAGGCATGCATATATTTAAAAAAATAATGCTAAACATTATAAGAACGGTGCAAAATATTTTTGTTATAACGGCATTAATCTTTCTCTATGTAATTGGCATCGGCATTACTGCATTTTTTTATCGAACAGTATTATTTTTTTTAAACTCATCAAGCAAGAATACATCTGAAAGCTTTTGGCTGCCACCTAAAGGTTACAATATGAACATCAAGGAATGTATGCGTGAATCATAAGGGGACGACTACGTATGAAAGAAACCATTAGTCTCATAGGTGAAATGTTTCATAAATTATTTTATATTTTAAAGGAAATGTTATATCTCATTCAGCAACACAAATTATATTTTTTGTTGCCACTATTACTTATTCTTGCCTTTCTTGCATTTATAACTTATTATTTAGGGCCAGCAGCAATAACACTATTTATTTATGCAGGTGTTTAGTAATAATACATCTTACACCCTGTACTGTTTTGAATAATCCTAACGTGATTTTTATGATAAATACGCAAAATATTTGTAAGAAGTGTGTTTTACCAGAAAGTAGGCCATATATTTATTTAAACGATATGGGCATATGTAATATTTGTATTATGCATGAGCAAAACAAACATAAAGCATCGCAAGAAGCGTTCTTCGAAACAGATTTTACTAAATTATTAAACAAATACAAAGGTAAGGGAAAGTATGACTGCTTGGTCATGTGTAGTGGCGGCAAAGATAGTGTTGCAGCATTATACTATATGAAAAAAAGATACAAATTAAATCCTCTTGCTTTTACGTTTGATCATGGTTTCGAGCAAGAAGATGCGTTGGAAAATATCAAAAATGCCGTTGATACACTCGGAGTTGATTTTCTATTTTTAAAGACACGCTTTATGCATGATATGTTCTCTAAAATACTCTCTACCGATTCCCATGCAATCATATGTCATGTCTGCTCAATTTGGTACATGCAACTCACATGCGACACTGCAGCAAAATATAAAATCACAATAATTATTGCAGGGTGGACGAAAGGTCAACAATCGACGGGGTCTGCACCTCAAAAAGGTGCAATAAATTCTAATTTTTCTGAATTTATTTCAATGGCGGCGGCGACCAAGGAATTTATACATAAGTATGCTCGTCATATGCCTCACTACAGAAACTTTCCATCGTCAGTTGAAGAAGTCCTAAAAAAAGCTAATAAAAAAAATAAATGTGTCATTTTATCACCTCATTGGTTTTTGCCATTTGGCGCAGACGAATATGTTGAAACAATAAAAAAAGAACTAAATTGGAAATGTCCATCCCTAAGCTATCCGGAGCAATCAACAAATTGCTACCTGAATTTTATTTCTGTTTACAATTCTATAAAATATTTTGGATACACCCATTATCACGTGGAAATGAGCAAACTCATACGAGAAGGTTTGATAACGAGAGATGAGGCGTTGACTAAATTAAAAATAAATTTTAACGTAAGTCTGCTCAATAAAATAGCCAAAAAACTTAATTATATTTTCCCAACTTCAGATATTTAGTCTATTATGAATATCCTTGGAATATCCTGTTGGTATCATGATGCTGCTGCATGTCTGCTCTGTGACGGAGTAATTGTTGCTGCGGCACAAGAAGAACGGTTTAATCGTAAAAAACACTCACCAGTATTTCCAATACAAGCCATCAATTATTGTCTTCAGCATGGCAATGTAAGCATCGATGATATCGATTATATTGGCTTGTATGAAAAGCCATTTTTAAAATTTTCAAGAGTTATAGTAAACCATTTAAAATCATATCCATATTCACTAAATAATTTTTTGGACACGGTACCAAGCTGGTTAGAAGACCGACTTATTACCCCATTAGTATTAAAAAGAAAGCTTGGTTACACGGGCACGGTGTTATTTATTAGGCATCATTTATCACACGCTGCGAGTGCTTTCTTAGTCTCACCATTTGAAAAAGCTGCAATTCTAACAGCCGATGCAGTGGGCGAACAAGCAAGTATTACGACCGGTTGTGGGAACAAAAATGGTATTACTATTACGAAAGAGATACGCTATCCTCATTCTCTTGGCTTGCTCTATACAACAGTAACCACCTATCTTGGATTTCGTGCTCATAGTGGAGAAGGTAAAGTAATGGGTCTCGCAGGATATGGCAATCATACCTATGCGGACAAATTCAATAAAATTATTACCATAAGAGCTGATGGTAGTTTTAATCTCAATGAACGTTTTTTTGGCTTCAATAAAGGGCGAAGAATGTATAGTAAAGAATTTATTGAACTGTTTGGTAAAGAAAGAAATCCTGAAGATCCTATTGAAGAACGGCACTGCAATATCGCGGCAGGATTACAACAGCTGATTGAACAAATAGTAATTACTATTGCACGGAATCTTTATCGTGAGACACAGACTGATTGCCTCTGTTTGGCAGGAGGAGTATTCTTAAATTGTGTCGCAAACAATGCCATACTTGAAGAAACACCTTTTAATAGAATATTTATTCAACCAGCAGCAGGTGACAGTGGTGGCGCTCTTGGCGTTGCTGCTTATATCTATCATTCTCTTTTAGGAAACCCGAGGACACACAGTATGCAACACGCCTATCTTGGCCCTGAGTTTTCACATATATCTATTAAACGAACATTAATAAATCATCATCTTGATTTTAAAGAAATGGATGAATCAGAATTATATACCTACGTTGCCCGCCTGATCGCTGCAAATAGAATAGGTGGTTGGTTCCAAGGTAGGATGGAATTTGGTCCGCGGGCCTTAGGTAACAGATCTATTATAGCGAATCCATGCAACCCCATGATGAAAGAATTGCTAAATAAAAAGGTGAAAAAAAGAGAATCATTCAGACCCTATGCGCCGGCAGTACTTGAAGAAAACGCAAAAGATTATTTTAGAATGAACGTTTCTTCTCCTTTTATGCTCTTGGCTTCGCATATACGGAAAGACAAGGAGCAAACGATTCCTGCCGTAACCCATATTGATAAAACCGCCCGAGTCCAAACAGTCAGCATGCAGACAAATCCAAAGTTTTGGAAGTTAATTAAAGAATTCGAAAAAATATCAGGCGTACCGATAGTACTTAACACGTCTTTCAACTTAAAAGATGAGCCGATCGTATGTACACCGCGCGACGCTATCGACTGCTTCAACAGAAGTCAAATGGACTATTTAGTTGTAGGAAAATTTGTTATTGAAAAAAACCTATAAAATTGTTACTGCTTTATGTACAATATTGTTTGCTTCTTAAACACGTAATACACAAATGAATTTTATTGATTTAGTTAAAAAAAGACAAAGCACGAGAAGCTATACACCCCAGCCCGTATCGCGTGACGTTATTGATCGATGTATTGAAGCTGCGCGCCTTGCGCCCTCTGCATGTAATAGCCAACCCTGGACTTTTATTGTAATTGATGATCCATCACGTAAAAACAAAGTTGGTGATGCTGCTTTTTCCGGTATGTATTCAATGTCTTCATTTGCTCAATCTGCACCGGTACTCATTATTGTTATTACTGAAAAATCATCCTATGCAGCAACCCTGGGGACATGGTTAAAAGGTACACAATTTAATCTTATTGATATTGGTATTGCTGGTGAACACCTTGTTTTACAGGCTACAGAAGAGGGATTAGGTACCTGTTTGATTGGTTGGTTTAATGAAAAGGCGGTAAAAAAAGAATTAAAACTTCCATCAAAATCACACATCGATATTATAATTAGCATGGGATATCCACAAGACGCAGGACCACGTGAAAAGCTAAGAAAGCCTATCGACGCAATACGTTCTTATTACAAAAACTAAAAAATCCTCAAAAAGGTTTCTGCAGATTTCATACAAGAGATCATTTCTTTTTATCTCATTAAGAGAATGTATGATAAAATGCTATGATTATAAAAAAATACTTTTATGAAACAGATAGATCTCATTATATTTGACTTAGACGGTACATTGGTTGCTTCAGAGGATGGCATTGTACAGTCTGTTCTCGCCACACTCCGCCACTTTGGCCTGCCTGAAAAAAGCCGTGATGAAATAATTTCTTTTATCGGAACAGGCATTCATGATCTTATTATAAAGTCCTCGGATAAAACTGACGCCTTTTTCGTAGAAGAAGCTATAATGATACTTGAGTGCAAATTCAAAGAATATTCCGATCAGCATACATTTCTCTACCCAAATACTCTTTCAGTCCTTGACCATTTTAAAGATAAAATAATGGTTATCATTTCTAATAGAAATGCGCAGTTGGCAATTCATACGCTTAAACATTTTGGTCTTTTAAAATATTTTTCCAAGGTCATGGGAGGTGATGAACTAACACGGAAGAAGCCATCACCTTCGCTCATCGATGAATGCCTTACCCTCTATACGATATCAAAACAGAATGCTATTATTATCGGTGATATGGATATCGATATTAACGCGGGTAAAAATGCGGGGATCCTTACCTGTGCAATCAAGAGTGCCATTAGCAATTGGGATGAGGTAATAAAAACAAAACCGGATTTCATTATTGATGACATCATAGATCTCAAAAATATCATTTATTAATATTTCTGTATACAATCATGAAAAAAGGCACCTCAATCATTATTACCGGTGAAAAACTGGTTTTTGGCGGACAAGCATTATGTCATTACGACGGCAAATCGGTTTTTGCGTGGAATGTTTTACCCGGTGAGATTGTTGAGGCAGAAGTAATTAAAAAAAAATCGTCGCATATTGAAGCCCTCGGACGTCACATCATTAAACAATCACCGCACCGTATTTCGCCCGAAGAAGATCATCACCTCAGTTGTAGCCCCTGGCAGATTATTTCGTGGGCAGAAGAAAATAAATGGAAAAAGCTCATTGCAGACGAGGTCTATAAACGAATCGGCGGAAATTTTCCGATCGATGATTTAAAAATTATTACCAATGCAAACGAGCAGTTCCATTATCGTAATAAAATTGAATATAGCTTTGCAATAAATAATGATAATGAGATCTCGCTCGCATTTTTTAGTCGCGGAACGCACACGCGCGTTCCTATTTCCTACTGCGCATTGGCACAGCCATCGATTAATGAAGCAGCCCTATCTATTACGCGGTGGTTAAACACTTACAATTTCCCAATCAGAAGCTTAAAAAGTTTAATTATGCGGACAAATGAAGTCGGGAACACTATCGCAGCTCTTTTTATAAAAGACCGTGTATCAATTATAAAATCCCCCGCGTTACGGATACCGCTCGATGGCATGTCTATTTACTATTCCCACCCGCGAAGTCCTGCGTCACGCCCCGATGAGCTCTTATTGAGTAAGGGAAGCGACTATTTATGCACTACGATAAACGGCATAGCATTGAAATACGGTGTCATGAGTTTTTTTCAGGTTAATATTCAACTATTCAAGCACGCACTCGACGATATAAAAAACTTTTTAGACCCCAAAAAGATACTTGTTGATTACTACTGTGGCGTCGGTGCTATCAGTATACCTCTGGCACCGTGCTGTACTCAGGGAATACTCATCGAAAACAACGACGAGGCTGTCGCCTATGCTCGTGAGAACATCCGCAATAATACGATTACCCATTTCACTGTTCACAACGCATCAACCGAAAAAGCACTCGAATTCATTCAGGCTGATCGTATTATTCTCTTTGATCCACCGCGGGCGGGGTTGCATAAAAAAATCATTGCCAAACTTTTGGAAGAGCGTCCGTTTCGCATCATCTATCTTTCGTGTAATCTTGCAACTCAAGCACGCGATGTTCATGAATTGCTTTCGTGTTATACAATTTCATTAGTACGCCTCTACAATTTTTTCCCGCGTACGCCGCACATAGAAGGATTATGCATACTCGATCGAAAAAATTGACAGCCACGCAACACATTACCATATAACGGGTTACGGAAATTCTACTACTTGTACTTCAAAAAATGTTTTCAAGAATCACGGACATGCTATAGTATATAAAGCCTACAGAAAAAATGAGGAATTAATTTTATAGCAGTGATAACAAAAATAATAGATTCAAAGGAGAAATAATCATGAGTTCTATTCTGACCGGAAAAATACTCGATTCTGCAATAGTAAACGGCGTCTCTGTGGTTACTTCCCTTTTTGGTGATAAAAAGGGGGGATGTGCTGCAAGCTGGTTTGCCCAGGTTTCATTTGCGCCAGTTCTTATCATGGTGTCTCTGACTGAGCAGCGTTACACCTACTCACTCATTAAAAAAAGTTCCCTCTTTAATATAAATATTCTTGCAGACAATCAACTAGACCTTGGGCAGCATTTCGGTCTGAAATCCGGCCATTCTCTAGATAAGTTTAAAGATATTACTCATTCACCAGGGAAAAATACTGCTCCGATCATTCCCCATTGTAAAGCATATGCAGAGTGTCGATTAATAGATACGTTTAAAGCAGGGGACCACAACCTCCTTATCGGTGAAATTACGCACTTTTCTGAAGATACAACGAAAACAGCGTTACTTTTTAAAGGAGTAGATTACTGGTGAAAATAGGCATTATTTCAGATACACACGACAATGTAGTCCCACTGAGCAAAGCAATAAACTATTTCCTTAATAGTGATATAGAAGCACTGGTGCATGCGGGAGATTTTGTGGCCCCGTTCGTGTTCCGCGAGATTAAAAGATTACCGGTTCCGCTGTATGCAGTTTTTGGAAATTGTGACGGTGAAATCAATGGTCTTTCTACGATGTCAAACAATCACATAAAAAAAGCGCCCTACCGCTTTCGTCTTGCCGATAAAAACATAGTGGTAGTTCATGATATTGCTACATTACGAATAGATGAAGAAATACAAAACAACAATGCAGACATTATTATACACGGCCACACCCATACACCTGAAATAACCACTCATGGAAAAGTCTTAATAATAAACCCGGGAGAATGCTGTGGTATTGTTAATGGCATCGCATCGTGTGCTACCCTCGATTTAAATACCATAAAAGCACTAATACATACTCTATAAATAATGCTCTACGATAACCATGAAAAAAACAAATAACCAACGTAAAGAACGAAGGAAATACGTAAGAGAAAAAGCTAAAAACAGCTCCGCTATCGAAGTACGGGAAAAACGCAAGTACATACGAGGTGCGCTCAATGATACTATTACCTTCACCGCTTGTTCACATACGCTTACACAGGGCAGTGCCGCGTCACTTGATGTTAGCCAAAATGGTATTCTTTTCATAACCCATACGCCACCAAAAATTGGTGCTTTGATAACGTTAAAAGTCAATCAACAATTGCTTAAAAGGTGTTTAGAATTAGAAAAACTTCTTCAAGAAAATAATGGTGAAATCCTCGGTAAAGCAGTGCGGGTCGTAAAAGAGAAAGATACAAACAACTATCAAATTGCTGTTGCATTTCTTAAAAAGGGACTATGATTTCATTTACTCATCAACCAAAAGGTAGCCTATGACATTAGAAGAAAAGCTAAACCACGATTACAGGGAAGCATTAAAAAATAAAGAGCCGTTAAAAGTATCCACGCTTCGTTTGCTTAAATCAGCGTTACAATACACCCTTATCAATACAAAAAAAGAACAGTTGTCTGATGAAGATATTACCCAGGTTATCCGAAAACAAGCCATGCAACGGAAAGACTCTATAGAAAGTTATGAAAAAGGTGGGCGTGTGGAACTAATGAAACAAGAAGAAGATGAACTTCATATATTAGAATCATATCTGCCGCAACAATTATCTGACGAGGATTTATTGAAAATAACGAAAGAAGCAATCGCCGAAATCGGAGCCAGCAGCAAAAAGGAGATGGGCACAGTTATTAAGGAGATCAAAGAAAGAACAAAAGGTGGTGCTGATGGGAAGCGGATAAGTAAGCTTGTTAGTTCGCTATTAAATTAATAACCACAGTAGCTATTCTGTGATATACTACATACATACTAATTTGATTTTAGACATACGAAAAGGATATCAACGTTGGCCGAGAGTGCAGGAGGGAAAATGGATTTTCAAGAATTTAAAAATCTTAATTTGTCTGAGCTAGAAAAGTGGAATCAGGTAAAGCTAACGAGTGACGATATCGCACGATGGAAGAAGGAAGGAAGTTTAGTAGAAAAAATTTATGAACTAAAGATGAAAAAACTTTATTTAGAATACCTGAAGATTAAAATTCAAAACGCGATGTCAGCGGTTAATCCTTTCGATAATTATAGCCCAGTTACTGAAGCCGAGAAAATACTAAAAAGATTTACGCATTAAAATCCCATCTCAAATTTATTTCGGAGGATCCACAAATGATCGATGATCAATCACAGAGGCAAAGCAATAAAGAAAGAAGGCAGTTTATTCGTGTTCCGTTTCAAAAAAACATAACCTACAGTATTTGTTATAATAAATTCACTCCCCATTCCGTCGAAGGTAATTCAAAAAATATATCCGGAGGCGGTATACTCTTTAAAACGAAATGGCCACCACCAATCATGTCTGTCCTTTCGATCAATTTGGATGTTTATAAACTTAAGGATTACGTTAACAAAGAAAACCTGCAAGATAAACTTGATGTAAATAAACTGTATATGCAAAATGGAAAACTGTACGGTGAAGTCGTCCGTATTAAAGAATATCCTGAAAGCGGCTATTATGATGTTGCGTTGCAATTGATTCAAAAAAAGGATTCATAAATATCTGCCCCTCCTCATAGAACAATACTTGCTGTATAGTCTCAGAGAGTTGTATATCTGTTTTCTTCTTTCGTCATTAAAATGCTACAAGACGCTCTATATTTTGATATAATATAAATCTACAACTAACATTTACACGCACCACAATTTACATAATAAGGATGGCATAACGCGATGAAGATAGCGATGGCGGGTATTCGCGGAATACCGGCACTGTATAGTGGTTTTGAAACGGCCGCAACAGAAATTGGTGTCCGTTTAGTAAAACATGGTCATGAAGTTGTTGTATACTGTAGAAAAGGATATGGAAACGAAGAAGAAGGTTCGTACCAAGGAATAAAAAAAATATATTTGCCACGCCTAAACTATAAGTTTATCGATACCCTCACACATACGTTTTTTACCTTTCTGCACCTCATAGGTAATCGTGTCGATGTTCTGCTCATATTTAACCCAGCAAATGGTCCACTCTGTATCATCCCGAGACTACTCGGCATCCCCTTTGCTATTAATGTTGACGGCCTTGAGTGGAAAAGAACAAAATGGCCAAAAATCGGTCAATGGTATTTTTATTTTGCCGCATGGTTTTGTACAAAAATCGCATCAATTATCATTGCTGATTCTCAAGGCATTCAAAACTTCTATAAAAAAACATTTAAGAGAGAAAGTCATTTCATAGCATATGGGGCAGACGTTAAAACATCAAAGTCGCCGGAAAGACTGCAGAAGTATAATCTCAAAAAAGATAACTATTTTCTCGTCATAACACGTCTGGATGCGGAAAATAATACTGATTTGATTATAAGGGCCTTTCGTAATGTAAGGACAGACAAACAACTCGTCATCGTAGGCGATATGAATTACAAAAGTAACTATGTTTCTCAGCTAAAAAATAACGGCGCAGACCATCGAGTTGTATTCTTAGGGGGTATATACAACCAAGACGATTTGAACGAAATAATTTGTAATTGTTTTGCGTATATCCATGGTCATATGGTAGGAGGGACTAACCCTGTTCTGTTACAAGCACTCGGATGTGGCGCCTGCGTACTATTCGTAGATGTTATTTTTAATTCCTCCATAGTCGGCAATGCGGGTGTACCTTTTCAAAACAATATCGATGATTTACAAACGAAGTTACAAAATCTCATAAATGAGCAAAACAGGGTACACGAATGCAAAAAATTGGCACCTACGTGCTTAACCGAACAATATACCTGGGACTATGTGACTGACCAATATGAAAAACTTTGCACAACGTTAACCACACCTTCAATAAAAAATAAATGTACACGATAGAAGACCCCATTAAAAGAACAATAACATATCTTGTTGATACATTTATCTATATATTATATATATGCTTACAATTATGCGGAAAAACTACGCCGATAAAGGGACCGTTAGATACTCTATCATTTCGTAAAATCCTTGTTATCCGCATCGATCATATCGGGGATGTATTGCTTACAACCCCCGTACATTCTGCATTGAAAGAACGATACCCAAAAGCAAAAATCTATTCAATGGTAGGTTCGTGGGCTGCATGTATTCATAATCATAACCCACATATCGATGCCACAATTGTGTATGATGCTCCATGGTGGAAAAGAGAACGTTCTAATGCACGATTCAGGCTGAACGATATTTTCGATCTCATCAGAGTCGTACGCTTAATACGCACAGAAAAATTCGATTTAGTAATCGATCCTCGTGGAGATTTCAGGCATTTATTCTTTTTTGGTTACTGCACAAACGCAAAATACCTTTTAAGTTATAATCGCTCAGGAGGGAAATATTTACTTTCTCACGCGGTGAATTATGATCGTTATTTAAACGAAATAGATAAAAATTTCACATTACTTGCGCCATTAGGTATTAAAAATGTACAAAAGAACACGGATGTCTTTATTTCAAAAGATGAAACTCAATGGTGTAACAATTTTTTATCAGACCACAATCTCCAAAACAAGTTAATCGTAATAATATCACCGGGCTCTCGATTACAATTAAAAATGCTACCAATAGAAAAGTTTATTTCTTTAAGCTCCTGGCTTATAGAACAATGTCATAATGTAGCCATTGTTTATATTGGAGCAAAAAAAAATGCGGACCTATCTTCCCTTATTAAGAAAGATCTAAATAAAACAAAAAGAATATATGACCTCATCGGTAGAACGACGATTCTTCAAGATTTTGCCCTTCTTCAACACAGTCACTTAATTCTCACGAATGACGGACCGATCGCGCACATGACATCATCTCTTGATGTTCCTACGATAGTTTTTTTTGGCCCCACTATGGTAGATCAATTTAAACCACATGGAACACACATTCATAGTCTCAGTAAAAACTTTGCGTGTAGCCCCTGTGTGCTCAACAACTGTAGCCTTAAAAAAAGCAGCGATCAAGCGATGTGCATGGATGCGATAGAAGTAGACGACATAAAACATATAATCCAAGAAAATGTAGACTTTAATAAATAGAGCACTAAAAAGAGCTATGGATAATCTTGAGGTTGATAAAACAAAAAAACAATACATGCGCCATGATAAAAGCGTACACCGTATCACTTGGCAAGGAATAATACCTTCTTTAGGACAACACGATAAAGCTTTTGTGCAGTCCCTATTGCGTTCACCGATAGAAAAAATCGTTGATATGATAGGTAACCAAGAGCGGTTTGGTGTAGCCGAAAAAAAACAGGTGTGTAAATCACCGCGTGTTTTCAAAAAAGCTTTTAAAAATATCACAAACGAAGTTTTAGACAGATGGATGAACATGCTATCGCAAGCTTCACTAGAGGACATCGCAGACTTCCATATTCCATTTGTAAGAAATGTCAATGGTATTCGGTTTGCAAACGAGCTTTATGATATTAACTTTTTAATAAAAAAATATATCGGGTTATGCAAACAACAGGAAACAAAACAGAGCAAGAGCAATAATAGTTTGCCTTCTGATGTAATAATTGAAATTTCACAATCGTGTAATTTTTCATGTATCATGTGTGTCAACAGCAAAAAATCCTACACAAAGAAACAGCTACCTATTACTAGTTTTGAAAAAATCATAAAACTCTTCGGACAAAACCTTAAAAAGGTTCGTATTAGTGGTTTGGGAGAAAGCACGATTGTGTCGAATTTTTCTGATTACATACACTGTCTTGATACATTAAACCACAATTTTCAAAAAGAAATAATTACAAATTATTCTGCACCTGCTGAGGTCTATGTAGACTTATTGCGTAAGGATTACACAATTATTGTTTCGTGGGATGCATCCACCAAGGATCTTTTCCAGAAAATTCGGCGGGGTTCAAACTTTAATTACATGTTAAAATCGTTACGGTTGCTGTCGTCGGAATGTTCAAATTACTCAAAAAATGTTATCCTTATGCCAACGATACAAAAAATAAACATGCATGAAATAATCCCCCTTATTAATTTTGCAGCCCACTATGGTATTAAATACATTGCGTATAATATGGTACAGGTTGCGAATAATATGGTACAAGGGGAGTGGTTAAATAGAAACAACGCAACATTATCTGATCTTTTTGAAAAGGCATTATCGTTATCACATACATTAGGGATCTCGATTGCTATACCAGACCATATTGGAAAATACCCATTGCACTTGCAGGGAACGCGTAAATCAGCCGGTACCTATTGTAGCAAATATCTGGATGAACTTTTAATTAAGTATGACGGGGAAATATCAGTTTGTAATATGAATAATATATTTTCATATGGGATGCTCGATTTAACTGAAAGCATACCACATATTAAAAAGCGGCTCATTCGACTGTGGAATGGACCAAATGCACAATTATTTAGGGAAATCGTTAATACTGAACATAAGCATCCCTATTGTCATGAATGTTATTATCTCTATCAGCATTAGTTGTACAGTGTATCAAGAACATATATGAAAAAAGTCAGCCTCTATATTCCATGCTTCAATGTTGAAAATTATATTGGGCAATGCCTTGAAAGTGTTTTAAATCAATCGTATCAGATTGATGAAATCATGGTCATTGATGATGGCTCGACGGATAAAACGGTTGATATCGTATCTCACTATAATGTAAAAATAATCCGCCATCAACACAATAAGGGAATAGCTGCTACACGTAATACAGCTTTTAAAATTGCGAAAAACGATTTTGTCGCAGCCTTAGATGCTGATTGTTCCGCAAGTAAGCATTGGTTGGAAACATTAATGAACTCTTTCACAGACCGCACTATTGCTGGAGTAGGAGGGGCATTGCTTGAAAAGGGGACGGCTTCGCATGCAGACCGTTGGCGCGCTGTTCATATGATACAAAATTGGGGTACCAACATTGTTCACGATCCACCATTTTTATTTGGATCAAATACACTCTTCATCAAATCGTTCGTCCTGCGGGCCGGTGCGTATAACACTTTTTTCAAAATAAATTCTGAGGATATCGACCTGTCATCACGGATGAAAGCACAGGGATATAATCTTCTTTATAATCCAAATGCTGCCGTTAATCATCTTCGAAATGATACGACAACATCTGTCTTACTATCATTCTGGCATTGGAATAGACTGCGATACATCAATCTCAACTCTATGCATTCAATAACAAGATATATTGCAACCTATATCGGAAAATCCTCATATTTTATCAATACCATAATTCATCCATTGCAACACGACATCAAAAATAAATATTATTCTCTGCTTTTCATCGACATACTTCTTATTTTCTATTATCCATTATTAAATATATGCTGTTTTATTCTATTTATTCTTAGGAGTACTGCATGGAAGAAGAAAAGTTTATAAGCGTTATTATTCCAACATATAATCAAGGTCCTTCATTATTAAATTGTATCAATGCACTAAAAGATCAAACCTATACAAAAAGCAGCTATGAAATAATCATCATAAATGATGGCTCTACTGATGAAACCGATGTTTTAGTGAAATCTGCAATAAATAAATATGCCTCTTATTGCACTATCGTTTATTTATACCAGCAACGCAAGGGCCCGGCTGCAGCTAGAAATCTGGGAATTAAACATGCTCAGGGAACTATTATTGCAAGCATAGACTCTGATTGTATTGCAATAAAAACATGGCTTGAAGAAATTACCAAGTGGTATTCTGATTCCAGGCTTGCTGGTGTTGGGGGGTTAACAAAACCATTGATCACCAGCTCAATAATTAATGAATATTGTTCTCATATACGATTGAATGACGAACCATATATAAATAGAACCGGGATTGAATATATCATAACCGGAAACGCTTCATTTAGAAAAGAGTATTTGATATTAGTCGGGCTCTTTGACGAACGCTATACATTTCCTGGAGGGGAAGACCCAGAATTATGTTACCGTTTGAAAAAGGCTGGCTATTACTTTCAATATAATAAAAATGCCGTTGTATTTAACCCACACAAACAAACACTGTACCCCTTATTAAAAACTTATTATCACTACGGAAAAGGAGGTTCTTTTTTGCACTTGTCGACCTGCTCTGTGTGGAGCCTCACAACTAACACCCATCTCAAATTTAATTATTATTTTATTAAAGCTTTGTGCAGAGCAATAATAATAATATTTGATTGTATGGTAGGATCAATTCTCGATATTGTTAAATTTCCATTAAAAACATTATTACGTTACGGAAATGGATTGTCCTTACGAAGCAGTTTGTTTTTTTCACTCTTGGATAATGCAATTGTACTATCGTACAGAATTGGCATGCTAGCAGGCTATTGGGAGGGGAAACGAAAAGGAATAGAAAAAAGTACCTAATGGATTATTCTTTTTTTAAAATTATTAAGCAAATCATAAAAAATACCGGCATCATTATTGTCGGCCATTGCATTTTAGGGCTGATGAATGTCGCCACAGTAATATTACTTGCCCGCTATTTTGGTCATTCCGGTTTTGGAAAAATATCATTTCTTAATGGTTTCTTTTTGTTATTTACGACTGCACAAAATTTATGGATTAAGCCGATATTAGTAAAAAGATTATCTGCCCATAACACTGACGCATCGCATTTGCTTGGAAATAGTATTATTATTTATGTCTTACTATCAGCAATAACTATTATTCTATTTTGGCTTACCATATTCATAGTTAACTGTCCTGCCGACATGATCCTCTTAGCGGGTTTTACTTCTTTTAATATGCTTCTTTTATCTATTATTTCTGCGTATGTTCTTATTTTTCAGGTCCGGCTTAAAATGAAATACTATATATATATAAACGTATGTTCACATTTGTTATCAATTACGTTGTTACTCCTTATTGTTTCCTTTGGAGGAACGCTGTTGCATTATTATATAGCAAGTATAATCCCGAGCATAGTATCTATTCTACTGGTTAAGCATTATGCTGGAAGAATAGTAAATCCAACATTTACCATCGATCTCTCTTTGTGGAAAAAAATATTCCATCAATCATGGCCATTAAGCCTGACGGTAATTTTTATTTTTATTTATAGTCGTATTGATCAAATAATGCTGATTCATATGAAAGGTGTCAACGCAGTCGGAACATATTCAGTTGCCGTTAAGCTTGTTGATATCTTTTATATAATACCTGTCGCACTTATCATTTCGGTCTTTCCGCTATTATCAAAATATTTTGCGGAAAATAAGATTGAAATATTTTCGCAGCTTTACAATCTGAGTTTTAAGTACTTATTAATTATCATTTTTCCTCTCGCCACCATAATTACCTTTTTGTCGAAAGACCTCATCGTGTTGTTGTATGGAAATAGTTTTACACTCTCATCACCGGCATTACGTATCCTTATTTGGTCCGAAGTATTTATCTTTATGGGGGTCGTCAATAATTCTATTCTCATTGCAGCCAATAAGCAGATATTTGATCCACTTTTTACCGGTCTTTCTGCTCTTGTTAATGTACTCTTAAATCTACTATTAATCCCGAAATTTGATGTTAATGGGGCTGCAATTGCGACAGTTATAGCGTGTGCAACAGGCCCTGTAGTGGGCTATTTTCTCAAGGAGACTAAGGCTTATTCTTTGAGTATGTTTTACTACTCAGCGAAACCCCTCTGTGCATCACTCATAATGGGGACAATAATGTACTTCTACTTTTTTCAAAATTTTTGGTTAATACTTTTCATAGCACCCTGTATATACGCAGCCGTATTGTTTTTAATAAAGGGGGTAGATCGTTATGATATACGTATAATAAAAACGCTTATTTTTGAAAAGAAATTAGCGGCGTAAAATGGTAGAAAAGGGGAGGGGACATTATTAAGCTATTTTGGCCGAGATGTAGTGAGCCGGTGTATCGTATGCATCAGATAATGCAAAACATAACTTCCTCTGACGATCATACGGAAAAAAAGATTTATATCGAAGCAGAATAAAAATCGAATTGGAGCACTTATAAGAGCAATCAACGATACTATAAATACGCTTAGGCGATATTCCCATAGAACCCAGCAATATCCTTCCTGCCAACTTCGTTTTATAAGATATGTTATTGTTAATCTTTCCTGTGGAATATAATGATAGACGACCATCTCCTTATTATGCACAATTGAATAACCATGCCGCAATAATCTTCTCGTCCAATCGTTATCATCTCCACATATTTTTATTCTACAGTCATCTTTTTTCAGTGAAAAGCTTTGTGTGTTTCTTCGAAAGTAGCAGTGTTCACCTTTTTGCACAAATTGAGCTTGTTCCCTTTGTATATGTTCGAATATCTTTCTTTTAATAGCAATATTACTGCAAAGAGGTGCAAAGGTACAATCTGTCTTTGCGGCAATCCCGACCAGCCACCCTAACGACTCTCGCCACCACCATGGAAATAGAGTCTCTCGGAATGGGAGAACCGTACCGCCGACGACATCATAACTATTAATCGTCTTAACAACAGCGTCCAGCCAATGGGGTGATGCAATACAATCATGGTCAATACATGCGATACAATCGCCGCTTGCGGTCTTAAATGCCTGTTCCTTACATACGACAAGGTTAATCGGTACGTTGTTTCGTATATACTGTATTCGATGAGATTTCGTTGTACTTATTTCAACAAGAAACTGATTTGTTCCATCGGTTGAGCAATTATCAACAACAATTATTTCATAGGTAGCGCCAGTAATTTGTGAAAGCAGGCTCTCAAGACATTGTTTGAGTAACGCTAATCGATTATAGGTAACAATGATGACACTTATCATATACTCCTCTTTTTATCTATCCCTATAAATTAACAGTATAATTCATATTGTATCCCTGTGCCAGCAAAAAAGTTAGCAATATATAAATCGTATGTTATAATATGCGTGCAATGAAAATAGTTCTGGTTGTCCATACCGCCTATCCTGAATTTATTGGAGGCCGAGAGCATCATGTCCACCACCTCGCATCAATCCTTTCAAAAAATGATACTGTCGTTGTCATCGCAGGGGGGAGAGGGAAAGGGAAGCAAAAAAGAATAGTAGACGGCTATACACTGATAACGCTTCCGATGATCAGCATTACGGTTTCCCATAATCCACTACAAATTTATCGTATTATCCCTAAACTTTATTCATGTTTAAGCAATGAAAAACCGGACATAGTGCATGCATTTGAATATGGCTCGTTCAGTACGAACATTGTGCATTTCTACACAAAAAAATGCAATATACCTTTTGTAGTAACCATATATGGGTATCAGTTTACGAATGTGCTTCTAAAATTTCTTAAGATTCTCTACGACCGTTTCATCGGGAAACGTTTACTCCTTGATGCCCATAAAATTCTTTGTCCATCAGACACTCAACGTAAGGAAATAATAAATATCAACAATAAGAATAGTTTTAAAAATAAAATTATATTACAAGAAAACTGTATACCTGTTGATAAGTATAAGGATATTGCAATTAATGAAGAATTATTGAAATTATATAATATTACTATTCGAAATAAAGTGACGTTATTAACCGCTACACGACTATTGCCACGCAAAGGGATCAAGTATTTACTTTTTGCTTTGGATACGATAAAGAGGGAATATCAATTAAAAAATATACAACTACTTCTTGCTGGGCCGGATTGTGGCGAATTGTCAAATATTAAGAAGATAATCAAAAAACTTGATCTCGGGAATAACGTATCTATTCTTGGCTCAATTCCATTTCAAAACATGAAATATTTCATGTTCATATGTGATATTTTTGTATTGCCTTCTCTCTATGAAGGACTGCCTTTATCGCTACTTGAAGCCATGGCCGCTAGAAAATCAGTTATTTCTACAGATCTTCCCTGTGCACGAAAAATAATCACTCATTTAGAAAATGGTTTTTTAGTAAAACCAGGCGATGTTGACTCTTTAGTACGCGCCGTTATAACGTTATCTGCAGATAAAAATATGCGTATAAACCTTGGGCGTAAAGCACAAGAAAGCGTAAAGCAGCTCGATTCGTATGCTGAAGCTAAAAAGTTACGTGAAATTTATGCCTCTATTCTACAATAATGGATCAATATCTCTCACGCTGTACGCATCATTGGCACTATAATCACTCCAAACTGACCATTAAATGGAATATGTAAGAGGGAGGGGCTCCAGAGTTACATACAATCATTTATAATCATAATAAAATAAAGGATATACACTATATCTCTTAGATTAGAATAGTATTTAGAATACTATACGATGCCATCCGTTGATTCATATTTAAATTATCAATGCAATAAGTAAGATAGTGCGAAATCATTAGGTGCGCAACCATGATACTATATAGCCTATATGATTAGTTTACATAAGATACATTATAGGACGTTGTATTATTGTATTGATGGTATTTACTCTTGTTGCATAAATACATAACTGTCGATTACCAATCTTTGTTAGACCCATTTTTTGCAGTCCCTTTGTAACGAAATACTTTTCCTTTGCGATATAT
>JAHJGZ010000122.1 GCA_018823795.1 Candidatus Omnitrophota bacterium | reverse complement strand
CCCAGATCACAATATTCCTTTTCGTTGGCAGGATATGCGATATCTACTTCACCATGCCTTTGAATTACTGAATAACCAATGCCTGCATTTTGCATTGATTTAAATGGTTTAAACGCTTTCTTTAGACGCTCTAATGAATCCATCAATAACCCCCCAGTCTCAATTCAAACCAGTCCACCATTCACGAACTAACTACCCCTCGTCGTTAGCCGAACCATCGTATAACACAGTCCCCGTATCCTTTGACACCACTATTGCCCGGCTAGATGCTAACATACACTTCCCCGGATGCGCAGAACATAAAATGCACCAGACATCATCCGGGAACCACTCGCCAGAATTATATATCCTGCAATTATTCGGTATGCCGTGAATTATACCATAAAATTCAAACCGACCATCGCATTTATGTTTTGCTATCTCTATGGCATCTTCTTTGGTAATCATCTCGCACCTGCCTGAGTAACAAGTTTTACCAACGCCTCCACATCACAAGGCAGCCTCAGGTAATAGTCAACGCCAGCATCATAAAACCTTTTTTTGATAATATCACTTTCCCATGTTGAGAGCGCGATAATAGGTTTCCCATATTTTTTAAGCGATGCAACAACCGCAAACATTTTTTCATTTCGCTCAGATGCAGTATTCAACCACGGCGTTGTCTGGACATTGTTGGTAATAAACAGAACCGCGTCGGGTTGAAACATATCCATTTTTAAAACGAGCTCATAATCGGTTTCAGCAAAATATGTTTCAATAGAAGCATCTTCAAACAGTTCGCCAAAAAACTCGTTAAATGTTTCTTCAAAATTGCCAATTAATAATCTCATCTTTTTTTTGCCTGTTTTTTTCGCTCTTGCCGGCTATGTTTTACCTGATTAATCAAAGCATTATATTTCTGCTTTAACCACTTCGTGTGAGGCGCATAAATATTGTTTGGTGTCGTTGAAATGCGGTACTGGCTTTTCCCTCGGATATTCTCAATAAATCTAGGGATATCCTGCTTTGAGATCACCCCACGGAAACAATCTCTTAATTCTGATATTAAGTTATGCACATGGTTAATATTCTCACCATCCGCGATCTTTCCTTGCTCTATTTCGGCTCTCGAAACCCATCCGCCTTGACCTTCTTTCAACTTAATAGCAAGGAACAACAGTAGCACATATTTTGAATACGGAATATCAATCGAAGCACGTCGATCAATTTGTACAGGGTACCGCTCAAGCTCGCCGGTATAATCAATAAAAGTAAGAGTATAATTTGTTTTGTATCTTTGTTGCGTCGAATGCTTCGTTTTGCGCTGCGCGCCAAGCCGCAGCATCCACTCATTATCAAAGGCGTCTGCAAATGTCATCGCTTTGGCGTTAATCTTTAACGCGCTGATTATTTTTTGTGCGATGTTAAACGCCGGACACAACAGCACCGCGCTGCTGTGATTGCCGATATCCAACGTAGATAGCTCACGAGCTGCGCTGTTATCATTTGAGAACAAGCAAAGATACACGGCCGCATTATCCACCGATTCAGTGCCAACATAAATAATTCGCTTGCTTATTATCTCGCTATCTGACGATAAACCGTTCTTTTCGTTTATCATCTTCGCCAAGGAAAGTGCATCAAAGCGCCAATAAATCAAATCCGCTTCCGTTAAAGGAATCCGATCAACACCAACCGCAACCGCATAATACTGATCGCCATCCTTTTGTATAATGCGATCCGTATCACCGTCGCCTAATAGATTGGAATAATAGGAATCAAACTCTTTGAGCTTCACATGAAATTTCAATATGCCCCGGTCACATAACACCTCGAAGCTTTCACTCGATATTTTTCGAAGCTCCGCCTCTGAATACATTCCATTCGGATTTTTCTCAATCCGTTCAAGAAGATAGAGGAGTAAGGTGTTATTGATTGCAACATCACACAAGCAGGACATGTTTTTCCCTCAGATAGTTTTCAATTATTTCTTTTTCACGTCGTTTTTTGATCTTCGTATTTCCCGGCGGGTTAATCTCAACCGTTACCGGACGCCTATTCTCATGGAAAAAGAACTTTAGTTTTGCGGACAGCAAATTAAAATCATTAAGTGACAATTCCATATCGTCAAGTGTTTGAAACACATCATCTGACTTGAGTATCATCTTAACGCGAGGATTAGATATCTGCCGTAATGATACCTGCACCAACTTGACTGTTGAAATATCTTTATTACCACCATAAAACAACTGCTCACGGACAGGGTTCACCACAACAAGCGTTTTCTCATATGTCTCCTGCGGGATTTCTTTCAAACCAAGTATCGTTGTGCCAAATAAATCAATATACGTATGCCGTTCTTCCAACCCACGACCGCTGCTTTTAATGCTCAAAACGGATTTCACTTTATCAAACAACAGCATATCTTCTTTGCCCGGGCGGAATGAAGTGTATTTCAACTGCTTATCCTCAAAGATCGTCTGCGTTTTCATGTAATCGCCACGCGCGATAAAAAAGCAATGCTTATCATTATCCGAACGCTCACGTATCACACAATTCTCACTTTTACCACGATCCCTGTAATATTGCTCAACACGCTGCCTGAACTGCCCGATTTTCTCAAGATCAAAAGCAGCCCCGCAATTCTCAAAAGAGAAGTGGTTCATATTTTCCGCATACAATTCCATAAGGAATTGATCGTGTATAATTTCAAACTCAAGCCGTTGAAACAAGTACACCCTCATCGCTGTTGATTCCGGCGTCTCATCTTCTTCGCATTTAAGTTCATGCTTATTTACAACCTGAATGAGCGCCTCCATTGTGTGATCCGCGATATCATTAATGGAATGCATGCATTCCATAATATCAAGTTTCTTGTTCTTATCATTAAGCGCATCCAGCTGCTTTGAAACATATGACGGGGTAAGGTCTTTGCCTTCGGCAACAGCAACGCCTTCTTCGGCGAGAAAACTCTTTAATAAATCGTCTTTTACAGCGCTAGTAAATTTATCAAAACTAAACGGTTTATGCTTGGACATAAATCTCCTTTCAATATTATGTGGATAGACACACTAATCCTTATATGCGCCTATATCATTTTACATGCCAAAACATCGCCTTTTATTATCTTGTTAATATCATTCATGTTATGGCTTTTTGTGTATTCCATATTGCCAAATCAATCGCACATAAATATATGCATAATATCTCGAACAAATAAAAAAACCTCCGTTCAGATTGTACACTCCATTGTCTTAGAGCTATCTATCTAAACGAAGGTTTTGTTTGTATTAACGTCCCGGATTTAATCCTTCGAACGCAGGACAAAACTAAATAAACATTATTTTCCAGACAGCGCAAGCAATATCAAACAATAGCTCTTGGCGTTCTTTTATCGTCTCTCGGCTCCACGAATCAAAAGACTTTAGATATTTATTTGTCCTGTTAACAGCCGAGTTGTTCCCAACCGTCTCGATAACAGCAATTGATTTTGTAAGATAAAACTTCGACGTCTTGTACAATATCTTCTTTTCAGGAAAGTAATTATTCCCAGCGACAATATTCTGCGGTTTCTCAAAAAGCGTTAAATTGCCAAGCTTTACCTTAAATTCGTCATAATCACTTCCAAATGAGTCCCGCAATTCCTTCTTGGGCGTCTGCGGCAAAATATGTTCAATCTCAATGCCCTTGGTGAGGTAGTTGTCTAAATTCCGATCCTCATAGACACCCAGCACCTGCTGGTCAATGAATTGCGTCAGCTTTCCCAAAATGTAACGAAGCCGATATCCTTGCAAACTGCGTTCATGGAAAAACAGGAATGCGTTTTTGAACTCAGCGCCTTTTGCCAAAACGTCTTTCGATAGATTCTGTTCGATGAAAGCGTTAAGTTTTTCCTGAGTATCAATCGCTTTTATTTCTTTAGCCCACTTTGAGAATTTACGCTCGAATTCCTTCGTCGGCTCTTTGGTTAAAATGTAATAGAAAATCAAGACTTCTATCTGCTTTGTCAGATGATCAAACAAGTCCTTCTTGAGGTCTTTTGCGGCCAACAAAAGCATAAGGTGCTGGCGAAAACTTCCGCTCAGCTTCCTGATGTTGTCCAAGTAAATATTATCGCTGCCATTCTTATCCTTGCCCTTCAAATAATTCACGTAGGCTTCGGCATTGGCTTTCAATAAATCGACAAAAGCAAATGGCTCGGATTCATATTTGCATTGGTTTTCATTTGAAGTGATCCAGTCGTAAATCTCGTCTTCTCGAATGATTTCCTCACCCTTGGCATTTTTAACCTGATAATTTGCCATGATGAAGTAGCGCAAAAATCGCAACGGCTTTTCTTTATGATCATCGAGCAAAGAGGTAATAACCTTCCATTTGTCCTTAAGTTTATTGAAATCCTTTTTGTCGATATGCCTGAAAATCAAATTTTTCAGCAGATCCATCGGATTTAGTCCGACGCCACGCTCATTGATGGTTTCAAATATTTTCAAAGCGTCAGATATTTTGGGAGTCTCGATCTGGATCAGTTTTACGTTATTCAAAAAATACCCAAGAAATGGATAAAGTTCTTCGAGCGATTTGAAATTGACCTCCATGAACCGGCGCACAGTGTTATATGCATCGACAATGTTCTCTTCGGAAGTGCTACTAAAATCGCTTGGTGACTTATCGTCAACAACATGGCTCAAAACCTCCGAACAGTTTTCGTACTGAAGCTCGAGTCTGAACGCAGATATTTGCTTGCCGGAAGAGTCACGAGTTGTAGAAAATAGCATCCCCTGAATATCCGAAATATCCTCTTTAAGCGATTTCAAATGATTCTTCAATGCGCTAAGCGCCACAAAAAGGGTGGTCAATCGTTGCTGGCCGTCAATGACCTCATATCGTTTGTCATCGTTCTCGCAAACCACAATGCTTCCGATGAAATATTCTGATTTGCTGTCATTGCCGTATTCTTCACAAATATCTTCGAGTAACTGGTTGACATGCTTTTCCTCCCAGACATATTCACGCTGGTAATCAGGAACCAAGTAAAAGTTCTTGAATACTCCAGATACATTCAGGTTTTTGTTGTCGATTTTATTCATTCATTACCTCTAATAAACAAACCTATTTTTGAGATAATATCTGCATCAACAGGTCAACCCACTCATAACAAGGCTCATCAATTGGTGCAATATCTCTGCGCTTTTGCGCCAGTGTTTCTGCATATGCGATAAGCCAATCCGTAGCGAGCTTTTCCTCATTCAAAAGCTTTGTTTTTGTTACGCGATTAAAAATATAATCGATCCAATCATCTATTGACATGATTTTTACTTCAAGATCGTACATACTTGTAACGTCTGCTATTTTCTTGTCCACTTCTTTGTTCCGCACAGGGGCATCAGTTGTCACAAAACCAACAATGGATACCTTTTCATGGTTCTGTAACTTCTCTGCAACCTCATCAATTTCATCTCTGAGATAATTCTTCCCATATTTTGCATCCCATGCTTCAACAATTTCTTTCCCTTCTAACAACTCAATATCTCCGACATTGCCATGTTTCTTATTTGCAGACCTCATCTGAGACAATGGCTTAAGTTCCAAATCACCCATCGCATTTGATTTCACAGCCGCCTGCATTAATGCATGCATTGCCACTTCCATTAGGCGAGCCGCATAATCTGACTTTTCGATATGCCTAAATATATTTCCTTTGATGTCCAAGAAGCTTGGGCTTTTTTTGAGATACAATTGTATAGTATCGATTAATTTCTTTGAAAGCGCATCAAAGTCTGCTGCTCGGTTCAACAAAAGAGATACTAGGTATTTCAAAGTATCAAGGGCATCTGTCTTCCCAGTTTCAAGAGCCTCAACAACGCTTAACCAATTTTCTCTTGCGCCTCTAAGCTTGGCCTTATAAAGTTTTGTGTAAGGATAATTTTCAGCCAAACTTCTTGTCATCATAAAACCATCTGCATTCAAACGAACAAGATCGTATTTGCGCAAAACAGGCGTTACATAATTTTTATCCAAGACTCTCATTGATATACCGTCAACCCATGAAAAAGAAGCCGCACTGGAACTGCCTTTGTGCAACCTGATATTTTGCTCAGGGGATATAGCCTTTATTGAAAGTTGCATTATCGTTAGAGCAACCAATGCACGACCGACCTCGCTAGTTACACCCTCAACCATGCTCTGAATGTCTTTTATGGTCTTATCATTCATCTTCTGTAAAGACACTATTTCCTTGTTTTTCTTAAGGTCGTTAATTATTTTCTCAAGGAATCCAGTTTCAAAAGCGTTTTTAATGTCTGAGGAACGCCGCTTCGCTCCATTGGAAACTTTTCCTTCGGAAAACACCTCTTTCCTTCCCCCGATAACATACTCGCTTCTGTCATCAAAT
>JAHJGZ010000121.1 GCA_018823795.1 Candidatus Omnitrophota bacterium | reverse complement strand
CGAGAAGTTACCAAAGAACCTCCTTTTGTTACTCGTGAGATGCTTAAACTCTTTAAGCCCGGATCAGTTATTGTAGATTTAGTTTCAAATCCTGAAAATCATGCGCCAGTGGAAACCATGTACCCAACAACGCTGGATAATTTACATTATATGGTCGATGGGATTTATCATACTTCTTGTTGGGGTTGGCCAGGTTTAGAACCAAAGAAAATTGCCACAAGGTATAGTCTTCAGCTTGTGCCGATTCTTAGAGATATAGCAAACAAAGGTATTGATAAGTGCAGTAGTCTTACTAAAACAGCTATTTTATGTTTTGATTAACGGGAAGTAGATTATGATGAAAAAGGTATATCTTCGCAGTTTTGGCTGGCCGATGGGAGCAGTATTATACGACTATTATTCCGTACCTGAGCGAGATTTGGTAAAATGTAACGATTTATAAATGTAAGAGATGCGTCATAAATAAGGAGAATGCTACCAGGAAGTCCGCAGGTCTATTAAAGAACTCTACTTTCTTATTTACATATTTTTTGTAAGAAAAAATAAAGGGTGCTATGTATGCATTATCTCAATGAACACAATATTTTTATTTTTCTAGTACAAATATCTTTGTTATTGATATGCGCTAGAGGACTTGGTGAATTGTTTCGTAAGTGGAAACAACCAGCCGTCACAGCTGAAATTCTTACGGGGATTCTTTTGGGGCCGACTATTTTAGGTCGAACTTCTCCGGAATTATACAACTGGATTTTTCCTAAGGATATTATTCAACAGAATATGTTAGAGACGGTTGCGTGGTTTGGCATTCTTTTTTTCTTGTTGAAGACAGGCTTAGAAATGGATTTTTCGAGTGCCTGGAGGCAGAGGAAGCAAGCTCTTACGATTTCAATGTCCGATGTGATCATTCCAATGATTATTGCTTTTATTCCTACGGTATTTATTGCCTCAAATTATATAAGTGATCCGAGTCAAATTTATTTATTTTCGCTTTTCATTGCAACTATCATGACCATAAGTGCATTGCCTGTAACAGCCCGCGTGCTTCAGGATTTTAATCTTTATAAGACCGATGTGGGTTTTCTTATCATGGGGGCGCTTTCCCTAAATGATATTATTGGATGGGCTGTTTTTACACTTGTTCTTGGTGTCGTAACGTCTGCAAGTTTCAATATAATGAGTGTTAGCATTGTTCTGCTTTCTACGGTTGTATTTAGTGTTTTTTGTTTGACCGGAGGCAGGCATTTAACAAATTATGTTATTGCAAAAATGCACAAGATGAAATTGCCAGAACCTGGGTCTTCATTAACATTCATTTCTATTTTAGGATGCATTTGTGGTGCTATAACGGTTAAGATTGGAATACACGCATTATTTGGATTTTTTATTGCTGGAATAATGGCAGGTGAAGCTAAAGCCTTATCTGAAAGAACGAGAAATGTTATTTCGCAAATGGTTCATGCATTATTTGTTCCGTTATTTTTCGCAAACGTAGGAATTAAAATAGATTTTCTTCAAAACATTGATTGGTTTTTGATAACGTTCATTACTTTAATTGGTATCGCGGGTAGGTATGTGGGAGCTTGGCTAGGCGTGACATTTACCGATCATCCTCGCGTTAATCGAAACCTTATATCGATTGCACACACACCAGGCGGTGAGATGCAAATCGTTGTCGGGATACTTGCACTTGAATATGGATTAATAAAAGAACCCGTATTTGTAGCAATCGTCTTTGGAGCGATATTTTCTTCGGTTATTATTGGGCCATGGATGTCGCATGCTTTGAATAAAAGAAAAAAGATTAATATATTGGAATTTTTTGGTAAAAGAACAATTGTGCCCCAGCTTAAAGCAATAGACAGAGACGATGCAATCAGAGAGCTAAGTGAACTTATTGCTGAACAGGAGAATATGCCTAGTAAAGAGGAAATATTTACTTCAGTTATTAGCCGCGAATCTACAATCGGGACGGGGTTAGAAGAAGGAATTGCTATTCCTCATGCGCGTATGTCTCACCTTAAGCATCCGGTAATTGCAGTTGGGCGGTCTTCTGTTGGAGTTGACTGGAATTCACCTGATGGCAAATTGACAAATTTAGTCCTTATGATTTTAAGCCCTCAAGATAATGAGTGGATACAGCTTCAAATCTTGCGTTATATTGCTATTACATTAAAAGACGAACAAGCCCGTGAAAAATTGTTAAATACTGACAACGTTCAAGATTTATGGGATAGTTTAAGGCAAATTTTTGGAATCCATTATATAGACAATAAGAATAAAAATTCTGTTTCAAAAAAATAGAAAATTCATAGAGGAAGGCTTGTATGGACATTAAACGGATTGATTTTGAAAATAGTGTATGGCATGCTCTGTCTGTTCAAGACATTTTAGCGAAAATTAAAACTGATTTTGCTGTAGGATTATCATCGAGTATTGTGGAAGATCGGAGGTTGGAGTTTGGTCTTAATTCGCTTACTCCTAAGAAAAACACACCAATATGGTTAATGTTTTTGCTTCAATTCCATCAGCCTTTGATTTATATATTGCTTGCCGCAACCGCGGTTACCTTTCTGCTTAAGGAGTGGGTTGATGCTTTTGTCATATTCGGAGTCGTAATTGTAAATGCTGTTATTGGTTTCATTCAAGAGGCAAAAGCGCTCAAAGCACTCGATGTCCTTTCGCGATCAATGGCATCATATACGACAGTTATTCGTAATGGTAAGGAAGAAAAAGTTTCATCCGTTTATCTCGTTCCTGGGGATATTGTTATGGTATCTTCTGGTGATAAAGTGCCGGCGGACATAAAGCTTTTTCAGTCTCGTGATCTTAGTGTGAATGAATCTGCTCTGACTGGTGAGTCCGTTCCGGTGAAAAAAAGGTTAGAAGAACTTGACGGCAAGACAGCACTTGCTGATAGAACAAATATGATCTACGCGTCTACTTTTGTGACTTACGGACAAGCACGAGGAATAGTTGTCGCTACTGGTGATATGACAGAAGTAGGAAGAATATCAGAATTAATTTCTTCGGCAGAAGACCTGAAAACTCCTTTGACTATAAAAATCGCGCATTTAAGCCATAAATTGCTTTATGCCATTCTTGCGCTTTCAGCGATTACGTTTGTAATTGGTGTATTACGCGGGAATTCTTTTGTGGATATGTTTATGGCTGTGGTTGCTCTTGCTGTTGGTGCAATACCGGAAGGGTTGCCAGCAGCTGTTACGATTACGCTTGCCATTGGTGTCTCAAGGATGGCCAAAAGAAATGTTATTATTCGAAAATTACCAGCTGTGGAAACGCTAGGAAGCACCGCAGTCATTTGTTCCGATAAAACAGGTACTTTGACTGAGAATCAGATGACTGTCCAACAAGTATTAAGTGGAGAAAGGGTGTATGAACTTTCTGGAATAGGATATTCAAGTGAAGGTGAAATTTCATTAAAAGAGGGTGACTCAAAGTCAGGGCATAAGGCTTTGCGAGAATGTTTAACCGCAGGGTATCTTTGTAACGATAGTCGTGTTGTTGAAAAGGAAGGGAGACTTGTAGTCGAAGGTGATCCTACAGAAGGGGCGCTGATTGTTTCCGCAAATAAATCTCGATCTATTATTGATGGCGATATTGAAAAATTTCGGCGTATTGATTCGATTCCATTTGAGTCGGAATATCAATACATGGCGACTCTCCATGAAGGGCATGATGGAAAAAGATTTGTATATATTAAAGGTTCTATGGAAAGTATTCTTTCCCGATGTGTTAATCAATTGGAAGATGACGGAAGTGTGCAAACAATTGACCTTATAGCGATTGAGGAATTTGCGAAAGGCATGGCATTGCAGGGTCTAAGGGTATTGGCGTTTGCGCGAATGGACAGTGTTGCTGGAAAGGAAAGCATAGATCATAACGATATTGAAGAATCACTTACATTCTTAGGGTTGCAGGGGATGATTGATCCAGCGCGTAAGGAGGCTATTGATGCTGTAAAAAATTGTTACCAGGCTGGTATTCAAGTTAAAATGATTACAGGAGATCACCTTATTACCGCCAAAGCTATAGCCGAGAAATTAGGTTTTAAAAACCGTCCGGCTGACGCAGGCGAAAAACAAGAGATAAATGCTTTATCTGGAAAAGAACTAGAAAAAATGAATAATGATGAATTGATAACTGCGGTTGATAAAATATCTGTTTTCGCTCGCGTTACTCCAGAGCAGAAACTTCGCCTTGTACGTGCCTTGCAAGCAAGGGGGTATGTTACCGCGATGACGGGTGATGGTGTAAATGATGCGCCAGCGCTTAAACAGGCCAATATCGGTGTTGCTATGGGGCTTTCGGGTACCGAAGTAGCGAAAGAAGCTGCGGACATGGTTTTGCTGGATGATAATTTTGCTTCTATTGAGGCAGCAGTTGAAGAAGGGCGATGTGTTTTTGACAATTTAAGAAAGTTTATTGTTTGGACTTTACCCACTAATGTGGGAGAGGGTTTTGTTATACTTGTGGCTGTGTTTGCAGGAACAATGCTTCCAATTGTTCCTGTGCAGATATTATGGATAAATATGACAACCGCCATATGCCTTGGATTGATGCTGGCATTTGAACCGAAGGAACTGGATATTATGAGCAGGCCTCCTGTAGATCCGAAGACACCGATTATGACTAGGAACCTTGTCTTAAGAATACTATACGTAGGAACATTATTGGTAGCCGGAGTTTTTTCGTTTTTTATGTATGAAAGAAATAATGGCGCTACCTTAGAACAGGCTAGGACCGTGGCGGTAAATGTACTTGTTTTCGGAGAGCTTTTTTATCTTTTTAACTGCCGATCGCTAACTCGCTCGATATTTTCGCTGGGTATATTTTTTAACAAATGGATACTGTTTGGCGTATCTATTATGATAATCTTACAGGTATTGTTTACTTACCTGCCGGTTATGAATCTATTTTTTCATTCTGCCCCGATAGATATTTATTCATGGATGCGTATTTTGTTAGTTGCTTTTCTGTTATATATTAGTGTTGGTATAGAGAAAAAAGTATATTCGTCGCGCAATAAATAGTGATAAAAAGGGACAGCATTGCCTGTTTCTGTTTGGCATTTACACGAGGGAATTAAATTATTGAGATGAGTGAAAAATTAATAAAGAATATACAAGCATTAAGATTAGAAATACTTAATATGAAAAAAAAGTCTTCCTGAAAGTTTGGGGCTGGCCGATGGGCGAGTTATAGTAAGTCGATGATGAGTATTGCCGAGGCGTTAGTAAGTGTGGATTAAGCTAGAGAAAATAGATGTCGTATGAAAAATAAAATTTGTTTAAATTGTTCTCAACGTAAGCATTGCGGGGATTCCTTTGTTTCATGGATATTTTTCATAATCGGTCTTATAGCGACAGTGGCAATTCGTGTTGTTACAGTACTGATGAACATTAGCCCTGTTTATGGGAAAATCTCATGGTATATCGGTGTCGGAGGGTTCCTGCTGTTCTTTATTTACAAATTTAACATTAATCGTGCGCTGTCGCTGGTTATTGAAAAAGAAAATCTTGTTGAAAAGGCGCGGACGCAAAAATCTCTTTCCGCAAATGAATACAATCTGATTGCCGAAATACTCTGTAACCTGAAATTAGAAAAAGAGAGGATAAACTATTTCTTTATTTTTGTGGTATCCGCCATCGCTTTGTTTTTCGCGGTTTATTTTGATTTTATAAAACAGTAACGATAAAAAAAGGGGGGCTTATGCTCATTAGATTACCGGAATTACCGTACGCTAAGGATGCCTTAGAGCCGTATATAAGTGTTAAAACTCTTGAGTTTCATCATGGAAAACATCATGCCGGGTATGTAGAAAAATTAAACGATCTGCTCAAAAGCACGCCGTTAGTAGGAGAACCCCTTGAAAATATCATTAAGAAAACGGCGAAAGACGCGTCTCGATCCGCAATATTTAATAATGCGGCGCAGGTGTGGAACCATTTGTTTTATTGGCAGTGCATGAAAAAAAACGGCGGGGGTATTCCATCTGGGGAAATAGCGAATAAGTTGAAAGCTGATTTTGACGGCTATGACAAATTTGCCGAAGAATTTAAAAAAGCGAGTCTTGGCCAGTTTGGCAGCGGATGGGTGTGGTTGGTCGTCAAGGACGGCCGACTCGCCGTCATGAAAACTTCAAATGCGGATACCCCAATTGCCCATGGGTTAAAGACGCTTTTAACGATCGACGTCTGGGAGCATGCGTATTACCTGGATTATCAGAATAAAAGAGGCGACTACATTGATAATTATGTCAGGAATCTGATCAACTGGGATTTTGTTAACTCGCTTATTTAATGTCAGTCATACATACTGTTACTATCGGTTCTATGGGTTTCAGTATATACGATTCTTGAAAAGGATGTAACAGATTATGAATCAAAGAGATAAGAAAACAGTTTTTATCCGCAGCTTCGGTTGCCAGATGAATGAATATGATTCAGAACAGGTCACCCGCGTGCTTTCTAAGCGGGGATACACATTTGTCTCTGACAGTTCTCAGGCAGACATTATTCTTTTTAATACCTGTGCTGTTCGTCGCCATGCTGAAGATCGAGTATATGGTCAATTACGGATGTTGAGATCAGCAAAAAAGAAAAACAAACATTTGATTATTGGCCTCATGGGATGTATGGCGAATGCATATAAGGATATGCTTTTGCAGCAGTATTCCTATCTTGATTTTATTTCGGGGACAAAAGATTTTACACGGCTTCCAGAAATTATTAACGAGGTCATTGGACAGCGTACACAAAAAGCTTTTATTAGTGATTTGCATGATGAGTTTATCTATAGTAAGAATTTTCAAAATGCGACAAAGGTAAACGCATTTGTTCCTATTATGCGTGGATGCGACAACTATTGTTCATATTGTATTGTGCCGTATGTACGGGGTAATGAAATCTCACGTTCTCCCCAAGAAATTAAAGACGAAATATCATTTCTTGCTCGCAAAGGTGTAAAAGAGATTACGCTCTTGGGACAGAATGTGAATTCGTATGGAAAAGGTTTACAGCCAACAATTGATTTTTCCACCCTTCTTGAACAGGTGAGCATAATCAAAAGCATTGAAGTAATTCGATTTATGACATCACACCCCAAGGATGTATCGGAAAAACTGTTTTCTGTCATGCGAGATAACAAAAAAGTGGAAAAGCACATTCATTTGCCACTCCAGTCGGGTTCTGATAAAATCTTGCAATTAATGAACCGGAATTATTCCATTGATAAATATCGCCATGAAATAGAGGCACTCAGAAAACAAATTCCAGATGTGAGTGTTACGACGGATATCATTGTAGGATTTTGCCAAGAAGGGGAAAAGGAATTTAAGGAGACAAAAATGGTGATGAAAGATATTGAATTTGATGGTGCATTTATATTTAAATATTCTCCAAGAGAAAAAACAAAGGCATATGACTTGCCAGATACTGTTGCGCACAATGTCAAGCATGAGCGTAATAACGAATTATTGAATTTGCAAAGCAAAATATCTGACAAAAAAAATCGTTCTTATATTGGTCGCACTGAGAAGATTCTTATAGCGGCAGTCAGCAAGAAGAGCCAAAAACAGGTCAGAGGCAGGACCTGGTCGGATAAAGAGGTAGTATGTGACGGATCTTCTGATCTGATTGGTAAGGTAGTTACAGTAGAACTTAAAGGACTTAGTCATGAAACATTTAAAGGACAAATCACTGATTAAGAAAGGGGTATGAAAATGAGATCACCATGTCCAAATAAACAGGAGAATCTTAAAATGTGTAACTGTACATACACGTCATGTGGTCGCAGGGGTGTATGTTGTGAATGTGTGGCATCGCATATAAAAAATGGAGAAATCCCCGGCTGTTTTTTTACTAAGGCAGGTGAACGATCCTATGATAGAAGTATCAAGAATTTTATTAGTGATCAATCCTAGAAATCGAGATTATGATGAGAACAGTATCGGTCAGTGAAATGAAAGAGCTTGATAGAAGGGCGATAGAGGAATACAAAATTCCGAGTATCGTGTTAATGGAAAATGCCGGAATAAGATCGGTCGATTTTATCGATGAATGGTGTAAAAAAAACAATAAAGCATCAATACTGATTCTGTGTGGTCGGGGTAATAATGGTGGTGATGGATTGGTTATTGCAAGGCATCTCATAAATAAGAGGTATCGGGTTGTAACATATATACTTTCTCCAAGAAAAAACTTAATAGGCGATCCGTTAACCAACTTAATTGTGTTAGAAAACATGAGGGGGGTAATTCACTTTAGCAATGAGGAGGGACCTGATTCGTCATTTTATAAAGCTGCTGGAGAATGTGATGTAATAATTGATGCTATTTTTGGAACAGGACTTGATAGGGAAATACAGGAACCGATTAAAACAATTATTTCATTGAGTAATAATGCAGGAAAACCTATAATTTCGGTTGATGCACCGTCAGGGCTTCAATGTGATACCGGGGCTATTTTAGGAATAGCTGTTAAGGCACAGTATACAGTTACTATGGCTGTCGCAAAAAAAGGATTTTTAATCGGTAACGGTCCTGAGTGTACCGGTGCAGTGCATGTTGTGGATATTGCCATCCCAAAAAGATTGTTAGATATGCCGAGTAATAATGCAGAATAAACATTATGCGATTTAAAAAGACGTATACAGTATTCATAATTCCCCTCATAGTAATTTTATGGGGCGGTGTTTTCATTATAGCGGCAGAATTGTTTGTTAGAGCGGTGGGCCGGGATCGTTATCCTCTATCGGGAATTGCTTATGATGCAATTATTGGCTGGCGCAATAAAAGGAATATGCATTATAAAAAAGTAAAATTTAATAGACTGTATTCTTTTACAACCAATAGCAGAGGCTTTAGAGATACCGAACATTCATTTTTAAAAAAGAACAATACGAAAAGAATTATGTTTTTGGGAGATTCCTATACCTTTGGCATACGCTGTTCTGATGAGGATATATTTACTAACGTATTCGAAAGAATGATTAATGATGAAAAGGGCAACGATAATAATACGCGATATGAAATAATGAATGTTTCATCATCTGCATGGAGCACCGATCAAGAATTATTGTATTTGATGAGCGAAGGTGTGCGGTATAAACCTGATTATGTCATTTTAATGATAGCCCAGAATGACATTCGAGAGAGCGCTGCAAAAAATATAATTGATATTGATACCAATATACATCAACTAAAAAGACGAAGAGTATCACCGGTCCCGTGGAGTGTTCAACTGGGTTGGTTTCTTTCGAACCATTTTCATAGCTATCAATTTTTACAAGAAAAAATTTTAAAAAACAATCAGGGGACATTTGAGAACATATTTCTTTATTTCCCCGTTATGTTTAATGTAAATGGTTTTTCTGCTTATGATGAGTCATTGTATCTGAAAAATATACCACAGCACGTTGAAGAGGCACGTGCCTTATTTAAGATGTTATTGTATGAAATGAATAACTTTTGCATCAAAAACAATAGTCACTTAATAGCAGTTATCTTACCGGCTAAAATGGAGTTTAATGGCGAATTAGAAGATAGTCATTATGATGTTAGTGTCGTGTCTCACTATATACAAAAAGTTGCTGATGAGCACAATATAAGTTTTTTAAACTTTTTTTCACTCTTGCAGAAAGAAAAGCGACCATTGAAGATATTTTTTGAAGATGACTTACATTTTTCTGCATACGGACATGATTATATTGCACAGGCATTGTGCAAATATTTTATAACACAAAGAAAAGTGCTGTAAGTTAGGTATTGCTACAATATCTGATTCAGCTACAATAGTGAAAGAGGTTATAGATGAAAAAATATGACATTGCAGTAATAGGCGCTGGGCCAGGAGGCTCAGCAGCTGCCAAAACGGCAGTGCAATTAGGAGCAAAAACGGTATTGATAGAAAAAGCTCATATCGGAGGAGTATGTTTAAATTATGGATGTATTCCAACCAAGGCTATTCTTGCTTCTGTGAAACTTATTCATCAGATAAATCAAGCTGATGACTTTGGCTTATCAGCAAAGATAGCTGCAATACAGTATCACAAGATTGTTCAGAAGAAGAATGATATTGTGACAACATTGCGTAGTGGCATGAGTTCTGGATATTCACGAAACGGGATTGTTCTGATACAGGGCGCCGCACATTTTAAAAGCACTCACGTGATCAGAGTTCAGGAAGAAGGTAAAGAGGTCGAAATAAAAGCTGAAAAGGTTATCGTTGCAACTGGCTCTCGTTCATTAGAACTTCCTCTCTTACCCTTTGATAACAAAAATGTGCTTGATTCAAAAGCTATGCTTGCATTAGAAGAATTACCGCGGACACTTTTGATAGTTGGCGGGGGCGCCATTGGATGTGAATTTGCTACTCTAGCAAGAACCTTTGGCGTTGACGTTACCATTGTTGAAATGATGGCTCATTTACTTCCTGCTGAAGATAGCGAGCTGGGGAAACGTTTAGGAGCTGCTTTTAAAAAACAAGGAATTACTGTTTTGACAAACGACAAAATTATATCGGCTGAAGTGCAACCTTACGGCGTTTGCGCCAAGACAGAAAAGAATAAATCGATTCAATGTGAAAAAGTCCTCGTAGCTGTTGGACGAAAACGTGTAGCTGATAGTTGTAATCTTTCAGCGATAGATGTTGCTCTGAACAATGATCGCGTTGTGGTAAACGATTATTTAGAAACCAATATTTCTGGTGTATATGCTGTTGGCGATATCCTTGCAACTCCGCTTCTTGCACATGTTGCAATGCATGAAGGACGTATCGCAGCCTATAACGCCGTGAAAGGGAATGCTCATACAATTGATTATGACACTATACCAAATTGTATATTTACGTTACCTGAAATTGCATCAGTAGGGTTGACTCGAGAGCAAGCGTTAAAACGAGGTATTGCTGTCGAAGTATCGAAAGAACTCTTTTCTGCATCGGGTAAAGCCTATTGTGATAGAGACACAGAAGGCTTTATTAAGTTAGTTTTTGATAATCAAACAAAACAAATTCTGGGTGGACAAATAATGGGTCATTCGGCTTCAGAACTCATAGCAGAAATTGCTTTAGCGGTAAAATATAAAATTACTATTGATGAATTATCTCAAATTATGCATCAGCACCCGACGCTTGCTGAGGGGATACAGGATGCTGCGTTAACAGCAATAGGTAGCATGAACCATAAAAAGGGCAGTAGTTAACGTATGACTCGTATCAGTACAGGACAATTCCCACTCTGGTTGAAAAAAAAGATTCCATCGACCACAACGTGCTCTGTAGAGAATGTGTTAAAATCTAACCGGCTACATACCGTATGTCAATCTGCGCGATGTCCGAATAAAAGTGAATGTTTTTCAAAACAGAGGGCTACTTTTTTAATTCTCGGTAATATTTGTACACGGCATTGTTCGTTCTGTTCGGTTAAACAGGGAACACCACGAGAAGTAGATACTTTAGAGCCAGAACGCATAGTACTGGCTATTGAAAAACTTAAATTAAAATATGTTGTTATTACTTCCGTTTCTCGTGATGACTTGTACGATGGAGGGGCTGCTCATTTTGCTCATACTGTTAACGTGGTGAAAAGAAGATTACCAAATGTTAGCGTAGAGGTACTTACGCCGGATTTTCAGGGTGATTTAGGGGCACTTAAAACAGTATGCGATAGTAACATCACTATTTTTAACCACAACGTTGAAACAATTAAGCGATTGTATCCAATAATTCGGCCCAATGCACAATACGAGCGTTCGTTAACGGTATTGCAGAAGGCAAAAGAAATGCTCCAGAATATATGTACAAAAAGTGGTTTAATGGTAGGACTTGGTGAAAACGATAATGATGTTTTTGAAGCATTAGACGATTTACGGTCTGTTCAGTGCGATATTGTAACCATTGGTCAATATTTAAAACCATGTGAGGGGAAGCATGAGGTGGCAAGGTTTGTAAAACCTGAAGTATTTGAGAAATATGAACAGTATGCAAAAAAAATTGGATTTACATTTGTGTCCGCTGGTCCATTCGTACGGAGTTCATATAAGGCTGATGAGGCGTATGCATCAGTGCGTTCAGAATGTTTTGCTTGACAGAAATCACCTAATTTTGTACAAAAGAGCATCAATCATAACGGAAAAGTAAACATATGAACATTATAAAGAATCTAGATAGTCCATCAATATTTATCGGTAAGCAGGGAAATGGTATTATTAGTTTTGGTTCTGGCCAGCCTGATCTACCTCCTCCAAAAGAGGCTATAGAAGGTATAGACATTCGTCATGATCTGCGCTATGGTCTTATTCAAGGGGAAGTCGTTTTGCGTGAGGCCTTATCAAAAGAATACCCGACGTCAACAGCAGATAATTTTGTTATTACTAATGGTGCATCAGAAGCACTTGATTTGATTTTTAGGGCTATCGGAAAAGGGAAAGTTCTTTTGCCAAAGCCGTATTACTATTCGTATCCTCCTATTATAAAATTAGCGGGAATGGAACCGGTGTTCCTGGACTTAAAAGAGGGGAGAATAGATTTAAGTGATTTCAATAAAAAAGTTAAGGATTGTAAGGCAGTGCTTATCAATTCTCCATCGAATCCAACAGGACGAGTAGAAGCCATTGAGACATTGAAAGAGATCGAATCGCTTACCCGCAAGATGAACATTTATATCATTTCTGATGAAGTGTATAAAGATTTAATCTATGAAAGAGAAAATTATCATATTAAAGGGGAGCACGTGATTACCGTAAATTCTTTCTCAAAAACATATGCAATGTGTGGTGTACGCGTTGGCTATCTATGGAGTAGCGATCAGAGTATTGTTAATAAAACAATAGCGATCAAAACTCATACTTCCATGAATACAAACTTAGTAGCACAAGACATGGCACTTGGCGCTATGAATGCGCCGAAAGAGTATATTATTAACCAGAAAAAAATTTGGCGCCAGAGGCGTGATAGTATATACCATGGTTTATGTGAATTAGGGTTAGATTTATGGAAACCTGAAGGCGCGTTTTATGTTTTGCCAAAGGTGAAAAAGCCGAAAGAATTAGTATGGAAATTGTATAACGATTTTAAGGTAATTACCTATCTTGGTGAATGGTTTGGTGCTCCTGATAGAATACGGTTAAGTTATGCTTTAGATCAAAATGAAATTGAAGAAGGCCTCAGTAGAATAAAACAGGCATTGAAGGAACTATAATAGTATCAATAGTTTACGACTATTGACAAATGCGTAAGCAGGTGTTATTCTTTAATATAGTTCTATTGAACATGATGTAAGTACGGGTGCAGTAAATAGAACGAAAGAAAAGCTAAAGCCGGGTAAGTCATTCCATGTGAATGGGATGGTTTACCCGGCTTGTATATTAATTGAGGAGTTTTATCAATGCTATTAAAAAGAGAAAAAGCACAATTAACATCATACGAAAACAAGCATGATCTTACGAAACGCGTTGAAGAAACAAAACGTATTCAGCGTGTCATAGCAGAATATGATATTGGTACATACGTTGATCATGGTGATGTTGGTGGTGGATATAGGAATAAAGGGTATTGGGTCAAAACAGCTCATGGCGAGTATTTTCTAAAAATAATTCTTGAATATTCGAATTGTATTGATGAACTTGCCTTTTTTGAGATGAAGATAAACCATACTATTAACGACAAAACCCATAAAAGAGGGTATGGTTTTCGTGTTCCTCATCTGTATGCGACAAAACACGGAAAACCATTTGTGAAAATAAAAAAACAAGCATTTGTACTCTATGAATTTGTTAAAGGTGATTTTGCCAGTTGGGGTGAATCAACAGGCCATCGACTGAAGCCAACGGCAACAATGCTTGCTGAATTACATTCAATCCTTAGTGAATATAATGACGAAATTCCACAGTTTCGAATTGGTGGCGATAATGCATATCATGACCTCGTTAAAAAGATAGAAAAGTTTAAGATTTTGAGGAAAGAGTGCGAACAAAAACCGTTTACGAAGAGGACGGCTGTAGAAAAAAAGTTTCTTAGTCATGCTGATAGTTTTATTGAGAAATTGGCACAGTTGAAAAGTCTATTTCCACCCGAAGCATATGCCGCGCTGCCAAAACAGCTTGTCCATATGGATTTGGCACCGATACATCTTTTGTATCGCATTAATAAGCCAATACTCATTATTGACTGGGAAATGGCGCGGCTTGATACGCGGGCAGTCGATTTTGTAAAAGGGATAACAAATTTTAATGATAAAGAAGGATACGAGGAGTTTATTGATTTTATCGCCTACTATCAACAAAAGGCTACATCTTCGGAAAATCCTCTTGATGAGATGACGCTTGCTGCAATACCGTACATACATGTTTTGCATAGAGTACAGTTAGCGGCTGAACATATTTTAACGACGGATTTGTCATATGATATTAATCTTGATTGGGCTATTGATCAGATGAAAACATTTACCGAGCTTATGAACATTAATTTTGAAGATTTTTCACGTAGAATATTTCGGCGAATTAAAGAAATACGATCAACACCGTTACGAAGTATTAGAAGTAAATCTCGTGAAAGCGAAAATATTCTTGAGAGAATGGTTATCGGAGCTACGGGAAGTTCGAACAGGGATTCCTCGCCAATTAAAGCTACTCTTGAAGATAAAAGCTTAACAATGAGCTTAAAATTGTTAAAAGGCGATTTTAATTTTACCGAAATCAAGACATACGGTTATATTGACGTCGATGGATATTCAAAATTAAAAATTATGTTAAAAATACACATGGTCGATGAGGGTACTATTGTAAACCAACGGGCAAGTTTAAAAATTGGGATGAAATTTCAAAATCGTACCGTTTATATTACCCGAACTCCTGATATCAAAGAAAAAATGCTCGTTATTGATATCCCTCATGATCTAGACAAAATTGATACCATTTCTTTCGTAGCAGAATACGCGCAAAGCACAATTCGATCTATGAGTGTTGATGTTACGAATATCACGTTTCAGCCATAAAAAAAATCCCTAGATTTTACACAGCGCTAACTTTCTATCGTATAATAAACACTTGTTGATAATAAAAAATTGTTATATTATATTCCCCTTAAAGAAGTTATCAATCATTTTGGGCATATAGCTCAGTTGGTTAGAGCGCTACCTTCACATGGTAGAAGTCAGAGGTTCGAGTCCTCTTATGCCCATGTATGTACGAAAAATATCGGGGTGTAGCTCAGCTTGGCTAGAGCACTGGCTTCGGGAGTCAGGTGTCGGAGGTTCGAATCCTCTCACCCCGAATATCTACTAGGAAAGGATTCGAAACGGAGTGAACGGCGCGACTTAATAGGAGCGCAATTTTGACAGGAAGTCAAAATTAGTGAATGGAGGGGAGATTACGCAGTAAAATTCGTGATGAATTTTACGTAGTAGTCGAATCCTCTCACCCCGAATTACTTTTCGGGATAGATGTGATGCGGAGTTGAAATGAAGCAGTTAGAGGTATATTTCGAAGGACATGTTCAAGGAGTAGGATTTCGGTTTACCGTGGAACATTATGCGCGTTCTTATAATGTCACCGGTTTTGTGAAAAATTTACCCGATGGTCGTGTAGAGCTTGTAATAGAAGGAGAGGAAGAAGAACTCAAGCGTTTTTTAGATGTTATTTGTAATAGTCCTTTAAAACGACATATTTATCACTGTAATCAAACATGGAGGGATGCATCAAAAGCATTAAAACCTTTTACGATTAAGTATTAGATAACAGGCACAAGAAAAAGATGAACAATCGGTTAAGAACAAATTATGCGTTATTTAATTCTTTCCGATATACATGGCAATTTAGAAGCGCTTGAACGAATACTTACTGAGCAGAAGACCATGCGTGTTGATACAATATATTCTCTCGGTGATATTATCGGTTATGGTGCAAATCCACGGGAATGTTTGCAATTGATGATGCGTCATGCTCAGTGTTTTATTTGTGGCAATCATGAATATGCGATACTTTCAGATGAATATAAACAAGGTTTCAATCCATTTGCTTATAAAGCAATTGAATGGACATATAATCAATTAAAGAAAAAAGACGTTGATTTTATTAAAACATTTTCAATGGTGCATGTAGATAATGATTTCACTCTTGTGCATGGAAGCCCTCAGGAACCTGAAACATTTCAGTATGTAGACGATTCGTACGATGCAGATACCGCATTCCGCTCTGTTACAACACGTCTTTGTTTTATTGGTCATACGCATATACCATATCTTTTTACTGAAGGTGCCCGGCGTAGTTCATATTTCGAGGAGGGAAAGTTCGTTTTTGACAAAAAGAAACGGTATATTATTAATGTTGGGAGTGTAGGCCAGCCGCGCGATTTAGATAAAAGACTGTCATGTGCTCTCTTTGATGATGATGAATATACCGTAGAAATAGTGAGAATCGCGTATGATAACAAAAAAGCTGCAGGTAAAATCACACAAGCAGGACTTCCTCAAGTCTTGGCTGATCGATTGTCATAAGGTGTATAATATAATTATACACCTTATGACTGAATATGTCCTATTTGTTGGTTGTTCAATAGTCTATGCCAGGGCGGGTTCATGCCTGAATTGTGGTCGGTGTTGCCGGCATGTTTATTTACGCGACCGAGGAAAATTGGTTTCTTCTTTTCATGAGTGTTTATTACTTGTAAAGGCAGACACTTCGATGAGAAATTTTGTTGCAAAAGGGGCAAATGAAAATGGGGAATTGTATTTTGCCTGCGATCTAGTCGGACGAGATAATAGATGTAAGGTGTATCAAAAGAGGCCCATGCTTTGTCGAACATATCCTGACATGAGTATGTTGCGTTACGGCGCTATTCCCAAAGATGACTGCGGGTTCTATTTTATTAATCGTTTTACCAGAAAAAGGGTGACATGAAGACACAACTTAGCGATTATGTTTGTCAAAGAAGAGGACAAACGGGAGCTAAGTTGTTTGTCTGAATGTTACCCAGCACCCAGATAGTTATCTTTGGCGATAATATAAAATATGAAAAATAATTATGGTAATACGTTTGTTGTTTTTAATCCTGAACTGGGTGCTGGGTAAAATTCGCGTCAATGATTTATGGAGTTCGCCGTAGGCGGACGACATAAATCATTGACGCTCATTTAAGAAACTATTATGAAGAATATACAAAGAGAAATTGAAAAGTTACGGGAATTAATTCGCTATCATGACAAGAAGTATTACGTCGAGGCACATGCTGAAATCTCGGATTCTCAATACGATCAATTGATGAAAACGTTGGAAAAATTGGAATGTAGTGAACCATCACTGATTACTCCTGATTCTCCGACTCAGCGCGTTTCAGGTGAAGTGCTTGAAGGATTTGAAACAGCTGAGCATCACATTCCTATGTTAAGTATGGATAATACCTATTCGTATGATGAACTACACGATTTTAACAAGCGCGTGAAGAAAATATTAGGGAAAGAAACACGCTATTGTGTGGAGGAAAAGATAGACGGTGTTTCTATATCGTTAGTATATGAAGAAGGATTATTAGTGCGCGCCGTAACAAGAGGTGATGGTAAATTTGGTGACATAGTAACTGATAACGTTAAAACAATTAAATCGGTCCCGCTTACAATCCCCTTATCCAAAAAATATTTTAGCGGAATGGTACCGCATGTTTTAGAAGTACGGGGGGAAGTATATATGCCTCATCAGAGTTTTATGAATGTTAATAAGGACAAAGAGGTAAAGGGGGAGGAACCGTTTGCCAATCCACGAAATGCATGTGCGGGGAGCTTAAAATTACTAGATCCATCGATTGCTACCCAACGTGGATTATGTATTTTTATCCATGGTTTGGGGTATTATGAAGGAACGATGCCATCTACTCAAAGCGATTACATAAATTTTCTTAATACCCTCGGTTTTCCGACAAATCGAAATTATAAATTATGTAATGCTATTGAAGAGGTTATTTCGTTTTGCGATAAACATTATGCGGCCATCGGGCGATTAAAATATGATATTGACGGGATGGTAGTTAAAGTCAATGCTTTTTCAGATCAGAACATATTAGGTGCTACGACAAAAAGTCCACGATGGCAAATTGCATTTAAATATCCCGCAGAACAAAACAAAACCGTTTTAGAAGATATTCAAATTCAAGTAGGACGAACGGGGGTATTAACACCTGTTGCTATTTTAAAACCTGTCCAACTTTCGGGAACGACGGTGAGCCGAGCGTCACTCCATAACTACGATGAGATCAAACGACTCGATGCACGTATTGGTGATATTGTGATCGTTGAAAAAAGCGGGGAGATTATTCCAAAGGTCATAAAAGTACTTGTTGATAAAAGAAGAAAAAAACTGCAACCTTTTAAATTCCCAAAAGTATGCCCCATTTGTTACGAAAAAGTTGTGCAGACGTCAGGGGAAGTTGCTATTCGCTGTATTAATCCTCAATGTAAGGCGCTTATTAAAAGTAAGATACGACACTGGGCGCAACGTTCAGCCATGGATATTCAGGGATTAGGGATCCAGGTAATAAATCAGCTGATTGATAATGACGTTATTTACGATGTCGGAGGACTGTATGATTTAACGGTCGACAGATTGGAAAAATTAGAGCGGATGGGTAGAAAATCTGCAGAAAACTTATGCAAGGCGATTGACGGCAGTAAACAGCGCCCTCTTGCGCGCCTTATTTTTGCACTTGGTATTCCCAACGTAGGGGAGCATGCCGCAGATATTCTTGCAGATCGCTATCAAACCTTAGACACATTAATGGATGTGCCCTATGATGAATTATGTACTCTTCATGAAATTGGACCGGTCGTAGCGCGTTCACTATGCGACTTTTTTAACTTAAAAAGTGTTAAGACCCTTTTAATAAAGTTGAAGTCGTACGGAATAAATTTTTCATTAAAGACAAAAGGATTACATTCAAAGAAAACGCCGTTAGCGGGTAAAACATTTGTTATTACCGGCACATTGGAAAAGTTTTCACGTTTAGACGCACAAAATTGTATTAAACAACTTGGCGGGAAAGTGACCGCATCAGTGAGTAAATCGACCGATTATGTTGTTGTGGGTAACGAGCCCGGGTCAAAATACACAAAGGCTGTATCACTCAATGTGACTATTCTTAAAGAGCAGGATTTTTATCAATTAATCGAAAAGTACAGATAGAATATACCGTTATGCGCATTGATACTATCGTTGTTGGTTCGTATCAAACAAATTGTTACATTGTTTCAGATGAAGAAACTAACCATGCTTTTATTGTCGATCCTGGCTTCGAAGCCGAGAGGATACAAAAAACAATTAAAAAAAAAGGTTATCTACCACAGTTTATTGTTAATACCCATGGACATGCAGATCATATAGGCGGTAATTACGCTTTTAATCTCCCCATTTACATTCACGAGGATGCTGCTGATTTATTGACTGATTCTTCAAGAAATCTTTCGCTTTATCATGGTGCTGAGATTGTATCACCAAAAGCATCACGTATCCTGAAACATGGCGATAAGATTTCATTCGGGAAAACTACTGTGGAAGTACTTCATACACCAGGGCACACACCGGGGTGCATCTGTCTTAAAATCGATTCAATTCTTTTTACCGGAGACACACTTTTTCGTGAATCAATTGGAAGAACAGATCTTCCCGATGGTAATAGTCGACAAATTCTTGCGTCAATTAAGAAAAGGCTCTTACCCTTAAGTGACGGGTATAAAGTTTATCCCGGTCATGGTCCCGAGTCTGATTTGGGATGGGAGAAAAAGCATAATTTTTATATATCCTCGAGGATGGAATAGTGAACACTCGTTACCTTGAAGAATTTCTTGCATTTTTATCGGTAGAAAAAGGACTCGCTGATAACAGCATCGAAAGTTACCGTACTGATTTGATAAAATATATTCAGTTTCTTGAGCGAAATAAAATTAGTAGTTTCGCACAGGTTAACCGTAACGATATTCAGTCATTTTTAATGTCACTTAAGGGGTCTCGACTCGCACCACCTTCTATTGCGCGTAATTTGGTTTCTATAAAACTTTTACATCGATTCCTCCTGCAAGAACGCCATATACAAAAGGATATTACGAGTGTTCTTGATTCTCCACGCACATGGCGAAAATTGCCCTATTTTTTAACGATACAAGAAGTTGAACGATTTCTTGCTCAACCCAATACGAGGAAAGATAATGGTTTGCGTGATAGAGCAATATTGGAGCTGCTTTATGCAACAGGGATGCGGGTATCCGAGCTTGCACATTTGAAAGTTAATGATGTTAATATTGAAAACTCCTTTCTCAGATGTATCGGTAAAGGAAGTAAAGAACGAGTTATCCCAATGGGAAAAAGTGCAAAGGAATATATGTCGCGGTACATTGAGAAAGTGCGATCGAAATATAAACACAGAAAATCGGAAACATTGTTTCTCAGCGTGAGAGGAACAGGACTAACACGGCAAGCATTATGGAAATTAGTCAAAAAATATGCTCGAGCTGCTCGTATAAAAAAACCGATTTCACCACACACGCTGCGGCATTCATTTGCAACACACTTACTTGAGCGAGGAGCTGATCTGCGCGTCGTGCAAGAACTGCTTGGCCATGCCGACATTTCGACAACACAAATTTATACCCATGTTTCAAAAGAGAGGCTTAAATCAGTTTATAACCAATTTCATCCGCGTGCATAGGGAAGAGGACCGCAAATAGTATGAAGAATATTTCATTGCATACATACGTGAGCATGTTTATTGTTCAAGTGGTAATCGTTAATTGTGTCTATGCATTGGATAAAGGAGAATCGATTCTGCTTTATCCAACAGTACGGAAAAATGCAATGTCTGTCGAAGAAACGATAAAAAAAAGAAGGTCGGTTCGATCGTATACAGGTGGAAAAATTACATTAAACGATGTTTCTCAATTGCTTTATTATGCAAATGGTATTACTCATCGTGAACCGCCGTTTGGTGGTTTTCGGGCAGCTCCATCTGCTGGCGCAACCTATCCCATTGAACTCTATGTGGTATCCAATATGATCGATGGTTTAGAAGATGCGCTCTATTGGTATGATGTAGAAAAAAATACGCTCGAAAAGAAGAAAAAAGGTAATTTTGTACAGGCTATAGCCGAGCGATCTTACGGGCAGCAATTCATTGCAAATGCTCAAGTAATTATTCTTATGACCGCTGTTTGGCAACGAACAACCGGACGGTATGGCGAAAGAGGAAGACGGTATGTCATTCTTGACGCTGGGCATATAGGAGAAAATATCTATCTGGAGGCAACATCGTTAAACCTTGCGCCCTGTGCCGTTGGTGCATTTGATGATGAGCAAATTAATGATTTTCTCGACATTGATGGACAGCGTGAATCATGTATTTATATTATGGTGGTTGGGAAATAAAAATCGAATAGGCATACGTATAACTGATGACTAAAAAAGAGCACGCAATAAGACAAGCGGTTGAATTGACTACCTTGATTATTTTTAGTGTTTCTTTTTGTATTGGCGCTGTCTATTTTGGCGGTGTTACGCAAGGAGGTTTTTTTATTATACAACTGCTCACCGGATGTGCAGCTCTTGTTTGGCTTTTTTCTCTATCGTTCGCGCGCAGAACTGTTCTTCGAACCAGTCCACTTCTTTATTCAATGTTACCCTTTGTTTTCATTTCGTGGGGCTCTCAATTTTATTCCCTCCATCCGTACGAAAGTTTTAATTTATTTTTAATGCTCTCTACCTATGTTTTAGCTTTTTTTGTTATTATTAATGCGATTTCCAAGGAGTATGGTACACGGTTTTTACAAGTATGGGTTATTGCTGCAACAGGTATTACCATTTATGGTATTATTATTTTCTTTCTCAAAGAATACGATCTCTTTTGGTATACAAAAATATATTACAAGGAGCGTCTTAACGCGACATTTGTTAACCCCAATCATTTTGCCTGTTTTCTAAATCTTGTTATCCCATGCACTGCGTATCTTTTGCTATGCTCACATCAGGATGTTAGAAAAAGAATTTTTTACTCTTCGATACTTATATTATTTTTAATTGCTCTCATGCTGACATTTTCGTATGGCGGACTTATTGCATTTTTTATTGGTTTGGCTTACTTTGTTATGATTGGGACACGTATGAAGATGGTAAAAGGGAATTTCATAAAGATGCTTTCGCTCACGGCTGTGGGAATTATATGTGTGTTTATACTATCCGGCCTATTTTTTAAAGGAACCTTTTCCTTGTACCAGCAAGGATTCAACGGCAAATTGTTCAGTTATGCATCTCGTCTATCTATATGGAAAGGGTGTCTTTTACTTATTGTAGAGAATATTTCGGTGTGTCCATTGCGTTTTTTTGCTGGATATGGGTTGGGATGTTTTCAATATATTTACAATCTCTTTCATCCAAGTTTTGCGTATGCTTATTTTGAGCATGCTCACAATGACTATCTCGAATTATTAATAGAACTTGGTATGGTCGGCATAGCAGCTTTTTTATATATTATCTACCATATATATAAGATGTTAAAAAGAGGTTTTCTGAAAAGAAACAAAAAAGAACAATTGCTTAATTTGTGTATCGGCACGTCATGCCTTACTTTTTTTGTTCATTCATTTGTAGATTTTAATTTTTATATTACTATTAACGCATTTTTTTTAGTTGGCCTTTTAGCGATCATTAACATTACTGAGGGACGTAAAAAGGTTGTCTTTAAAGGAAAAATAGCGATAGGGGCATTATTTATATGCGTGGCAGCGTTCCTTTTTTTTACGTCACGTATTTATATTGGAGCAATGTTTTTTGTAAAGGCACGAGAAAAGGGACACGCGCTTGATTATAAAGCCAGTCGTGATTATTTTGAAAAAGCATTATCTTTCAACAAAAGAAATGCAGAGATCAGCCGTGAATATGGTGAGATGTATTTTCAATGGGCAAAACTAGCTATTGATCAACAAGATACAATGCGCTATTCTCTTTATTCAGAACACTATTTCAATAAGGCAATCAAACATAATTCTCATAAGGCGCAATATTATGCGCGCCTGGCTGAGTTGAAACAGTTTAGGGGGAACTATAATACCGCCGAACGGTTATACGATAGAGCTGTTGAATTAATGCCTCGTTTATTGCAGCCGCGATTAGTGCGTCTTGCCTTTTACGTTATTAAGGATAATCCACAATATCAAAAAGCACTTCATGCGTGTCAATTTCTACTCGAAAATATTCAGGTATTTACCTTTAAGGACGCGGGTGAAAAGAAAAGAATATTAAATATTATGCGTTGGCATTTAGAAGCAATTCCTCCATCCAACTTGCGTAGCGATATACAGAAACGTATTTCTCACGAGTTAGCTACTGCTGATAATGAATCCGCTTTTTTTTCCTCCCATTAAGGGGTAAATCAGCAAATAGAATATTTGACAATACTATAATTTTAATATAAAATCCTATACCTAAAGTATTTAGGTTAAAAGCGGAAAGGAATATGTCTATGGCTGTCAGAGTGCTGAGCGGAACACGTGCGACGAATAAGTTGCATATTGGCAATTTATTTGGAGCTCTTGAAAATTGGAAGAAATTTCAAAGCGAAGAGGCTTTTTATATGATTGCTGATTGGCATGCTTTAACCACTGAATATGCTTCTAAAATGGCGGTGAAAGATAATGTTACAGAGATTGTATTAGATTATTTGGCATGCGGTCTTAACCCTGATATATGTACGATTTTTGTTCAATCGCATGTGCATGAGCATGCTGAACTGGCGCTTATGTTATCTATGATTACGCCGTTAAGCTGGCTTGAACGCAACCCAACGTTTAAAGACCAAATTAAAGAGCAGAAAGGGAAAGATTTACATACCCATGGATTTCTGGGATATCCGGTACTGCAGGCAGCCGATATTTTATTGTATCAAGCTGATATTGTTCCGGTTGGTGAGGACCAGCTTCCTCATTTGGAATTAACACGGGAAATTGCCCGTCGATTTAATCATCTGTATGGTGAAACATTTAAAGAGCCACAGGCTGCGTTGACAAAAATAAAAAAAATGCCTGGCACTGATGGGCGTAAAATGAGTAAATCATATAATAACTGTATTTATATTGCAGATAGCGATAACGAGACAGAGAAGAAAATGAAGAATATGGTGACTGATCCGGCGCGCAAAAGGAGACAGGATAAAGGGCACCCTGAGGTGTGCCCCGTATGTTATTACCAGGGCATTTTTAATACGGATGAGGTGGAAAAGTTGAAACAGCAGTGCAGAGAAGCACACATTGGTTGTGTTGATTGTAAGAAAAAATGCATCGAAAAAGTAAATGTATTCCTCAAACCGATGCGCGAGCGGCGTGACTATTACAAAACAAGAAGTGCAGTGGTAAATGATATTGTATCAAAAGGTGCTCAACAAGCTCAGCGCATTGCTGCGGCAACGCTTACAAAAGCGAAGGGAGCAATAAAGATTCTATGATACCGATGCCGTTAGAAGTGAAACTTGAAGCTTTTGAAGGACCACTAGACCTTCTTTTACATTTGATTAGAGAAAACAAGGTGGACATTTTTGATATTCCTATCACCGTTATCGCTGATAAATATCTGGAATATTTAAAAACGATGAAAGAGCTTGATCTCGATATTTCCGGTGAATTTCTTGTCATGGCTGCAACGCTGCTTTATATAAAGTCAAAAATGCTACTTCCTGTTGAAGAGGAAAATGAGGAAGACAGTGGCATTGATCCTCGGGATGAGCTCGTAAGAAAACTTTTAGAATACCAAAGTTTTAAAGAAGCGGCAAAGGAACTGGGAATGTTAGCGCATGAGAGAAGAAAAGTATATACACGGCAACTTACCGAACAGTTTGCTCGTAGTATTATGGTTGATCAGGGTGATACAGAATTTAGCGCGAATTTATACGATTTAATTCAGGCGTTTTCCTCTGTTTTAAAAGAAAAAAGCACTGAAATAATTCATGAAATCTTTGAAGAGGTAGTGTCGATAGATGAAAAGGTAGAACAGATTAAAGCAATGATTGCGGTGAAAGGATTGATATCATTCAGGGAGCTTTTTACAAAAAAAAGTAACCGCAATGAGCTCATCGCAACATTTGTTGCTATCCTAGAATTAGCGAAGCGGCGAATGCTGACTATAATTCAAAAACATGTCTATGGCGACATCATGTTGCAAAAGGTGTAATGTATGGATGAAAATCAACGTAAAGAAGCAAAGAAAAAACTAAAAGAATTACGCAAAGAGCTTGAAGACAAGATCAAGGAAATTATCCCTGATGCCTTAAAGTCGCAAGCACGGCCTGGCACTGTTGACGAAAGAATTGAAGATGCGATTGTCCTTGATGAGCAATCGGGCAGAAAAGCTGTCGAATCAGTGCTTTTTGCATCGTCGAAACCGTTGTCGTTACATGAGCTCAAACGAATAATAAAACCACTTTCTACGACAATGATCGTTAAAATTATTGATGAATTAAAGGAACAATATGAACGAGAGGATAGAAGTTTTCGAATTAATGAAATTGCGGGTGGCTATGAAATTTCAACGTTACCTCAATATGGAATATGGATTGCACGATTGGAGAAGGAAAAGAAAATGAAGCAGGCGTCATTGCCTGCTTTAGAAACACTGGCGATCTTAGCATATAAGCAGCCGGTAACACGTGTTGAAATTGAAGAGATCCGCGGCGTTGATGTTTCGGGAGTTATTTCAACGCTTCTTGAAAAAAATTTTATTACAATTGTCGGACGCAAAGAAGTCCCGGGAAGGCCGCTGCTGTACGGAACGACTGATCTTTTTTTAGAGCATTTTGGTCTTCCGTCATTACATAATTTACCGGATATGGTGGAAATAAAGGCGCTCGTCGATGATACAATAAAAAGGGAAGAATTATTACGCAAAGAACATATAGTCAAAGCTGCACAGGAGAATGCTCCGAGTGAGGATCAAACAAGCACCATAAACTTGAAGGAAGAAGCAACAAACTTAGCGGATAAATATGAGGAAATTGCGGCTCAAGTTGAAGGCGTCAAGGTAAAAAGCCTTCGGCAAATTTCAGAAATTATTGATCCGTCAATTGATGATAAACCCCAAAACGACGATGAGAGCAAAAATGAGGAGCAGCCGAACCCCTAATGTGCTTCCATAATAGAACAATATAACCAAAAGGTGAGGATATGAGTTTAGAAGAATTAAGAAAAAAAGTTGATGAAATAGATAAACAAATTATTCAATTGCTTAATCAAAGGACTACGGTAGCGCTTGATATCGGTACGTTTAAACAAAAAAAGGGAGAGGAAATCTATTCCCCAGCACGAGAAGCGAAAGTGTATTCAAAAATCGATCGGGAAAATCAAGGGCCGCTGCCAAGCGATGCGCTGAAAAGTATTTATCGTGAAATTATGTCTGCCGCGCTGTCACTCGAAAAGCAACTTAAAATTGCTTATTTAGGGCCTGAGGCAAGTTTTACCAATTTAGCTGCATTATCAAAATTCGGTAACAGCGTTGAATATGTGGCATGTGATAATATTGGTGATGTCTTTATCGAAGTCGATAAAGGAACGGCCGATTATGGTGTTATTCCAATAGAAAATTCTACTGAAGGGGCGGTTAGCCATTCGCTTGATATGTTTATTGATTCTGACTTAAAAATTTGTAATGAAATTTTCTTTGAAGTAAACCATTATGTCATGTCGAATTCAAATTTGCCTGCGGTGCGGAGGGTGTATTCTAATCCACAGGTGTTCGGACAATGCAGAGGATGGCTGAAAATGCATTTACCTAAAGCAGAATTGATTGATACGGCGAGCACCACTGCCGCTGCCCGTCGTGCTGCAGGAGAAGAGGGAGCTGCAGCGATTGCTTCACGGTTAGCGTCTGTCCTTTACAATATTAATATTGTTGCAGAATGCGTTGAAGACTTACCTCATAATGTAACTCGATTTCTTATTGTCGGGAGAAAATTGGCAGAAAAAACGGGCAGTGACAAGACGTCAATTGTTTGTTCAATAAAAGATAAAGTGGGTGCGTTATATGATATGTTGAAACCCATATCGAAACAGAAACTTAACATGACAAAAATCGAATCTCGTCCTTCAAAAAAGAAGGCGTGGGATTACTATTTTTTCATTGATCTTGAAGGTCACATTGAAGATGAAAAGGTGAAAGAAGTAATACGTGAAATGGAAGACCATGTGAGAATGCTTAAAGTCTTAGGTTCGTATCCAATGCAAAAGTAAGAGGATTGTCTAGAATGAAAAAGATACTAAAATCGTACATAGAGAGTATTCAGCCCTATGAACCAGGAAAACCAATAGATGAGGCGAAGCGGGAATTAGGGTTACAAGAGATTATTAAACTGGCGTCGAATGAAAACCCACTGGGTGTATCGCCGTTAGTGAAGGAACGTATTATCGAGAATATCGATACATTTAATCGCTATCCTGATGGTGGGTGCTGGCGTTTAAAGAAAAAGTTATCACAACAATTAGGTGTTGATAGTGATGAAATTATTTTTGGCAATGGTTCAAATGAAATTATCGAGTTTATCGCTAAAGGGTTTATTGAACCAGGCGATGAGGTTATTTCTTCACAATATGCATTTTTAGTGTACCCGTTGCTTACAAAAGTGTGTGATGGCCGCTATATTGAAGTTGCTGCGAAAGAGTATGCGTACGATTTATCTGCAATTGCAGAACGTATTACCAAGAAAACGAAAGTTGTTTTTCTTGCAAACCCGAACAATCCAACAGGAACCTATTTTAATAATAAAGATTTTGATGCATTTCTTGCCAAAGTTCCGGATAATGTCATTGTTTGTTTAGATGAAGCATATGTTGATTTTGTTGATGCAACTGATTATCCGGACGGGTTAGATTATTACCAACGAGGAAATGTTGTGGTTTTGCGGACATTTTCTAAGGCATCAGGGCTTGCGGGATTTCGTATTGGTTATGGATTGGCGACAAAGGAATTAATCTGTTATTTTAATAAAATTCGTCAACCATTTAATGTTAATGCAGTCGCGCAATGCGCCGCTGAAGCGGTTTTGGATGACAGTCCATTTATAAATAAAACAAAATATATCGTACGTGGTGGTAAACGATTTCTTTATAAAGCTTTTGATGTGTACGGTCTGGAGTATATTAAGAGCCAAACGAACTTTATCTTAGTGAATATAAAAAAAGATTCACGTGATATTTTTAATAAATGTTTACAACGAGGGGTTGTCGTGCGGGATATGAAAGCGTATGGTTTTGATACCTATATACGAATTACGGTGGGTTTACCGCAAGAAAATGAAAAACTAGTATCTATTTTAGAGGAGCTGTTATGATTATTGTTTTAAAGCCACATACAACTGCGGCACAGATTAGTCATATCTGTGAGAAGGTAAAGGAGCTGGGGTTGACACCTAATGTGTCGCAAGGTGTTGAGCGTACGATCATTGGTGTTATTGGTGAGGAAGATAAATTGCGGGTTAAACCACTTGAAGCATTTCCCGGTGTTGAAAAGGTTGTTGCAATTTTAAAGCCGTATAAATTAGTCAGCAGAGATTTTCATCCCGCAGATAGTATTATTGATCTTGGCAATGGTGTGACGGTTGGCGGAAAGTCTTTTGTCGTCATGGCAGGGCCCTGTGCGATTGAAGACAGAGAAACAGCTTTCGCTATTGCACAGGTGGTCAAAAAAGGAGGGGCAACCATATTTCGCGGCGGTGCGTTTAAGCCACGGACGTCCCCCTATAGTTTTCAAGGATTAGGGGAAGAAGGACTTAAGATTTTACGTGAGATTTCTAAAAAAACAGGACTGCTGACCGTTACGGAAGTGATGGATACACGAACAGTCGAATTAGTTAGTGAATATGCTGATATTCTTCAGGTTGGTGCCCGCAATATGCAAAATTTTGATCTTCTCAAAGTAGTTGGTGACTCTAAAAAACCGGTACTGCTAAAAAGGGGCATGTCAGCAACCGTTAAAGAACTTTTAATGTCAGCTGAATACATATGTTCTCGGGGCAATATGAAGGTGATTCTTTGCGAACGGGGTATACGCACTTTTGAAACACATACCCGTAATACAACTGACCTCAATGTGGTGCCAGCGGTGAAAGAACTGTCACATTTGCCGATTATTGTTGATCCATCTCATGGTACTGGGCGTTGGGCATATATTGCTCCGTTGAGTAAAGCTGCTCTTGCCTGTGGTGCTGATGGTATTATGATTGAAGTTCATACGAACCCTGAAGAAGCAAAAAGTGACGGAGAACAGTCGTTACTTCCAGAAAACTTTGAAGCGATGATGCAGCAGTTGCGACCTATTGCAAAAGCGGTGGGACGTGTCCTCTAAACACTACTTTTAACAGACATCATTAAGGATATAGTATGACATTTCATAACAAAAAGATTGCAATTATTGGTCTTGGTCTTATGGGCGGTTCGTTATCTTTGGCGCTTAAAAAGCGGTTTCCCCGATGTATCCTATACGGGGTGAGCAGAAGCAAACAGAAAATCCGGTATGCTCGAAGAAATAGAATTATCGATAAGGGAAGTTGTGATCTTCGTGTTTTGCTCGAGAAGGTAGATATGGATATTATTATCATTGCTACCCCGGTACGCATTATAAAAAAGGTGATAACAGATATACATGCTGTTGCACGGAATAAGCCGATTGTAACTGATCTCGGAAGCACGAAAGAGGAACTTCTGCGGTGGGTTGATCGTTCTTCCTTCTCCAATGTACTGTTTGTTGGTTCTCATCCTATGGCGGGTTCACATGAAATGGGTCTGTCTGTCATTCAAAAGGATTTATATACGAACACCATGTGTTTTGTGACAAAAACATCTAAGACATCAAGAAAAGCTTTAAGGGTTGTGTTGAATATGTGGAAGAATATACACGTTCGCACTGTTGTTATTAATCCAACTCGACACGACAAAATTGTTTCGAAAATAAGCCATTTGCCTCATGCAATTGCATTGCTCCTTGTTCATACTACAACACGGTCAGGTGCGGCTGTTTTACGCTATGCAGGTTCGGGTTTTTTAGACTCAACGAGAATTGCACAAAGCGATGCCTCGATTTGGATAGATATTCTATTATCAAATAAGGTAAATATTATAAAAGATCTCGCCCTCTTTAAAAATGCGACGGATACTTTGATGCATGTGTTGAAAAAAGGTGACGAACGAAAGCTTCGAGCATTTTTACTTCAAACATCTGCCAAGCGTAAAAAAATAAAATCTTTATTATGATTATTGCAATAGATGGACCAGCCGGATCAGGGAAAAGCACGGTGAGTAAATGCATTGCTCAACGATTAGGATATTTTCATTTAGATACCGGTGCTATGTATCGGGCTCTGACGTATGCAGCATTAAACAGCAATGTAGATTTTTTAAATAGCAAAGATTTAATTTGCATTGCACAACAGACACTCATTGATATTAAAGGAGATGCCGGCTCCGAACGAAAAATCTATTTAAACAATGAAGACGTAACAGAAAAAATCCGTCACCCGCGTGTTACGAAAGAAGTTAAACACATTGCAAACATTCCTGAAATTAGAGAAATTTTAGTAGACTTGCAACGATCAATGGCAGTCGGCAAAGATGTTGTTCTGGAAGGAAGAGATACAACAACGGTGGTTTTTCCAAACGCTGATTTTAAAATTTATCTTGATGCGGACAGCAAAGAACGTGCACGGAGGAGATTTATTGAACTGCAGGAACGAGGGATTGCAGTCACGTTTGATGAAATTTTAAGTGAACAACAAAAGCGAGACGAAAGTGATTTTAATCGACAAGTAAGTCCGCTTAAAAAATCTCATGATGCTATCGTCGTCGATACGTCTGATCTTACAGTAGAACAAGTGATCGAGCGTATCGTAACTATTGTGCAACAAAACAAGGATGAAAAAAATTGGTTTTATGCGGTAATGAAAAACATATTTCTTTTACTGTGCAAACTATTCTTTTCTTTTAAAATGGAGGGGCGAGACAATATCCCCGCTCAAGGTGGTTTTATAATAGCATCAAACCATGTGAGTTTTCTCGATCCCATAGTGGTGGGTATGAACTGTCCTCGACAGTTGCATTATCTTGCTCGAACGACGTTATTTTCCCGATTTCCTTTTATTGGATGGTTACTTCATTTAGTAAATGCACACCCGATAAAGCGTGGTTCGGCAGACCGTGAAGCATTGACATTAGCAGAGAAACTGATTAAAGAAGGAAAAGGCGTTGTGTTTTTCCCGGAAGGAACCCGCAGTAAAGACGGTACCATTGGCAAGCCAAAATCGGGAATTGGTTTTATTGCGTGTAGAACGTCTGCTCCGGTAATTCCAACCTGTGTCCGGGGTACCTATGAGGCTATGCCAAAAGGAT
>JAHJGZ010000120.1 GCA_018823795.1 Candidatus Omnitrophota bacterium | reverse complement strand
TGCAAGCCAAACGGTTACATACTGAAAATTTATTATTGGTCGCATGTGGCTATATCGGCTTAATGATAGTTTTTTATAATATTATCTGGTATCGAGAGAAGCATAATTTTGTTACCCGAGGCGTGGAAAAACGTATTGAGGACGGCTATACGCAGAAACAACTGTTTTCGTTTTTTAAACAATCAAAGTATTTACTGTTGGTGCTCATTATTGTTTGTTTAATAAAATTTGTAACCGTACAAACGGAATGGCAGTACAATAAATTTGTTGAAATACAAATAAGCGGCAAAGATGCGCGCACGGTGTTTTTTGGACAGATACTCGCATCATTAAGTGTTGTTGCCTTAGCGATCCAGTTGCTTTTTACTAGTAAAGTTTTAAAAAAATTTAATTTCCATGGCGCGCTCCTCCCCTTACCCGTAGGGCTTATTTTTGGTACGGTAAGTCTTCTTTTCTTCCCAGTGCTCGGCGCGGCATCGATACTTAAAATATCCGACGGAAGTTTGCGCTATTCAATCAATCAGACCGCGACCAATTACTTATATTTACCCATAACACGCCACATACGGTATAAAGTAAAACCTTTTATTGATGTGTGTGTCTATCATTTTGCAAAAGGTATGGGGGCGATTGTTACGCGGCTGTATCTATACGTTATGATAAGTTTTTTTGCGGCAAGCAATGTTACACAGGCAAGTGCTATTGGTTATATCAATATCATTTTTTTAATAGTTTGGTTTGTGATTATTGCCATGCTGAAGAAAGAATATCCACATGAAATTCGGCGCTTTCTTAAAGAAAACAAAGTTTCTGATAGCCCCCAAGGCAGAGAAGACAAAGATTTTGCGAAAGAATTATTTGACAAGAATCAGCAGGATATACTCCGTGACTACAAAGATCTTCTTGCCTCGTCTCATAAGCGAAGTGTTAATGTTCGCTTAGCCGTATGCGTTGCGTTGTATGAAGGACGTGAGAATACCGATAGTTTTAAAAAAATTATTCACGAACTGGTGAAAGCGGAGGACATTGAACATGGGGCGTCTGTTTCAAATACACAGGATGCGGTGAATGAATTATTGAGCACACTTACCGCACAAAAGGATACTTCTTTGCGGTTCAGTGCAATAAAACGCTTAAATAAATTACGGGTTAATCATGTAGAACTAGCGTTTAATCAAGATATTATTTATAAAGCAATCGTGCAGGAAATCAAAGATTATTATAAATCATTTACCGTCTATTCATTATATGAAGCATTATTGCATCAAAGTGAATTAGATACATCACAGAAGGATTTCCTGAGCGTTGCATTGAGAACTATTCTGGATGAAACATTTGAACGGGTTTTCCGTCTTCTTGGTTTGTTGTATAATCCGGTTGATATTCATACGGTGTATGAAGGCTTGATGAAGGGGAATGTATACGTTCGCGCAAATTCCCTTGAACTCTTGGATAATATTATTGCAAAAAAAGTAAAGAAAAAAATAACGCCGATCATCGACGGCGAGCTGTCACTGTTCGGTCCTGAGCGGGCCGGTTATTTCACCTCGAAGATGCAAGTGGCGCGTATCGATGCTTTGCGGGATGCATTGTATAGCGGAGACCGGTGGTTATGTGTGTGTGCTCTTTTTATGGCCGAAAAATTTAAACTTCATGAACTCTATACTGATATAGAAGAAGTGTTGTATACGAAAGATGCATTATGTCGTGAGGTTGCATCATTTATCTATACAAAAATTACTGACTTAAAGGCCGTGACACGTCATGATTAAAAAAGTGCATATATTTATTGGACATACAGACCCATCATTTATAGAAAAAGTGAAACCATTGCTGGAGAGAAGCTACACGGTTTCTGCGTCGTCGAATGGCGGAGAAATTTTAAATAGTGTATTAGAATTGCAACCTGACATTGCGGTGTTGGATTTTACCATTCCGGAAATTGATGTATTAAAATTGTGCGAACAATTAACCGGCGGCACCTCAGAAATTAACGCTGTTATTTATGTTTCACTCGAACAGCTTTCATTGGCAAAAAAGAAATGGCGACAACGTGCTTTTGACTATATTATTGGGCATAGTGATCCGCAGGAATTTTTCGAAGATGTTAATAAAATAGTTCGTTACATCCTTATCGAACGGGAGCGGGAGCGGCTTATTCGTACTAAAATAGAACTGCGATACCATTTGAATAATAGCCTGACACAGTTAAAAGAACGTATTCATGAGGCATCCGAGAGCAAAGATTGGGGCCAGATGAGTGTATTAACGCAGGGAATACTTGATCTGGAAAATGCTATAAAAGAAAGCGAGTATTTTGTATAATAGATAATAAATAATCACAAAGATATACGATAATGAATACTGACAGATGAAAGGAGCGGCATAATGTTTAAAGCAATGGTAAATATTGGTATGTATGTCACAGCGTTCGGTCTTGTTGTAGCAATTGTCATTGTTTCAATGCATTTTATTGAACGTGGCTATGGCATTAAAGACTTGATAGAACTTATTAAAGCGTTACCCACGCTTATAAAATTTGATTTTAACCCATCAAAATCAAACACCCGAAAAGGCATTGGTCGGTTTGTACGTATTGAGCATCCCGATGGTTTTCGCGAAAAAGGTTTTTTCCTTTCATCGCAAGAAAAACATAGTGTGGGTGATACGATTGTTCTGAAATTCGAGATTTATGCAAAAGACGACGGAACGATCAGCCTCTTTACGGAAAAATGGAAGTCCCTCTTTCTCACTATGGGCCCTGCTGATCAGATCGTACAATCGCCAGATTTTGCTGTAAAGATAAAGGCGCGGGAATTCTTCACCGGTGATGAACAGGTAGAACAAGTGCCGATTGAAGTCATGGAGCCGTATGTTTTGAATGTAAAGGGGAAAGTTTCAAAAGGGCAGACGAAAGGGCATATTGCCTTGGATTTTGGTCCCTATGGTCAATTTGAGGTGGCAGAAGAAGGGCTTTATCAAATTGGTGGACGCTGGAGACCGATTAAACCTGATTTGCTCGATCTCTTTGTCAATAAAGAATATACGAATACTGTTACAATAAGACTGGCGCAGTAGTAAGTGAAGGGGCGAGGAGTTTTCCCCGAGCCTTCATCCTGAGCGAAGCCACCGTTAGGTGGCGAAGTCGAAGGATATCGGACATCAGAGGTTTCAAGAGAGATAAGGTACCACGACCCATCAAGTAAATACCAGTCGTTAATGTGTAAGATACACCCACAACCGTACTCTGACCGCGTAGGTCAGAATACGGTTGTTTTATATAGACTTACGGTGAGGAATGTCAATAATTTGACAGCAAATCAGGAATATTACGAATTCTGTGCCCGTATCTTGACAATAGTGCTGTAAGAGGGTATATTTTATACAGTAACGTATTCTGACTTGGTCTGTCAGATACTGCAGAGTTAGAGAAAAAATTGTTAGCCGGGTAAGTTATGTAACACACGGTATTTAAAAAATACTGCGTATTAGATAATTTACCCGGCTTGTCATTTATAGAAGCTGATTACTGCGCCTGCCTGCCGCAGGCAGGGATTTAAACGCAGGTAAAAAAAGAGGAAACGGAAATGGCGTCTTATAATCGTAAATCGATACGCCTACAACAACATGATTATTCCGGTGATGGATATTATTTTGTGACGGTGTGTACGAAGGATCGGGAATGTTTGTTCGGTGATGTTATTGATGGTTCGATGCGGTTGAATAGAATGGGAATTGTTGCGAATACATATTGGCATCAAATCAAAGAACATTTTAAAAACGTGCATTTGGATGAATGTATCATCATGCCCAATCATATGCATGGCATCATCGTGATAAACGATAAAACGGATATCGATATACGTAAATTAAATGTAGGGGCGGGGTTTCCCCGCCCATTACGTGATGGTAATGAATGCCACCATAAACGTAATTCCGACGTGGTCGGCCACGAAGGGCGCGGTAACCGCGCCCCTACAACGTTGGGACGGATTATGGCCTATTATAAATACCAATCGACAAAACAAATAAATATAATGCACAAAACGCCTGGGACATGTGTTTGGCAACGAGCATTTTATGATCATATTATTCGTAATGAAAAATCATTACACGACATCCGCGAATACGTTATCAACAATCCGTCACAATGGGAATATGATGAAAATAACCCGAATAGAATAGCAGGGGTGGAAACGAATGGAAATAGTTATGAAACAAAACTATCTTTTTAAAATAATTTCAATTGTGCTCTGTATTATTTTTACCAGCACCACCATTGCATTTTCTGCCCCTTCGGTCTATACGATCAAGATTAATGAAGAAGACGGCCGCGTTAGCCAGCGCTATAAAGGCAGTGATGAGCGCGTCGTTGTGCATGTACAAGATGCGCATATGAATTTCGATGCACAGGTAAACCTGGCAAATATCATTTGTGATTTGATTCCACAGATTACTGAAAAGCAGATTACACAGATTAATGAAATAGAGCATACAGATGAACATTTAAAATCTGTTACATCTAACAACCAAAATTTTTACAATGAAAATTCAATGGATAATCTGCGTAATCAAACAGCACGGATGCCGTTTATCGGTATCGAAGGGGCCTTTACCGAATATGATCTTAAAGACGTACGCGAATATCCGATCAAGCAGGCGCGCGAAATTGTGGGGAAACAATTTGTCAAAGAAGGAAAGTTTATCGGCGCCGAACTTGCTGCAGTCATTGCCGATGATGATTTTACCCTGTACGGGCTTGAAGATAAGGAACTTTTTGTTGAGGATTTTAAAGCCTTCTACCGCATCATGTCGCATCAAGCCGACCTTGAGAATGAGGTTGTCCGGCTAGAAGAGCAGATAGCCCTGCTTAAGGAAAAGGTGTACAGCCCTGACCTTCAAGCGTTTGACGGGGAGGCAGGCAGCTATGAGGCGGGGGAGACGTTGATTATGCAATTTTTAGGGAAGGTGTATGAAAAGATCTATGCACTGGATATCGATCTTCTCCGCTACGTGAACCTGCTCCAATTTCAGGAAGCGTTTCAGATCGACCAATCGATCAAATATGATTTACTCGATACCGAGATCCAGCAGCTTGCAGAGATGCTGATGGACACAGATAAAGGTGCAGTTGTAGGGACACGGCATGCCGTGTCCCTACAGGCGTATTATGAACAATATAAAACCGGTCAGATAGACCGGAAAACCGTTGTCCGTTTCCTTACGAGTATGGCGGCACAACAGGGTGTTTCATTACAACATTTTTATAATATCACGCGGCTCATGAATTATTGGCACAAGTATGCCATGATCGATATGAGCAGCTTGATGAGGGAAATACGCGATGTTAATACCGAAATCCGCATGAAATTAGCACAGCGGGACGATGAACGGACGTTAGTTATGCTCGCCCACCGCGTGATGAGACTCAAACAACTGCTTGCTCTGCGGGCGGTAAAAGAGGACATCGATGCATTCAGACAGGAGCGAAGCGAGTATTCAATCGCAACGATCAAGAAAGAGATTGATCGGCTCGGTGTAGCGCACGATGTGTTGCCGACGGAACGGACGAGTGCAAAAAGCGGTCTCATCGATGAACTATTAAGCCTTGTCGATGATTTTTATCAAAAGGCTGATGAACGTGATGTGGCAATGGTCGATAACCTTATCCAAGAGATGGATCGGCGCGGCCAAAACATTGGTGTTTTAGTTGCAGGAGGATATCACTCAGCCGGGGTGACTGAGATGCTTAAAGAAAAAGGGCTTTCATATATGACTGTTACGCCGCAAATTAACACTATGGCCGAAGATGTCGGCTACATGAACCGTATGATGGGTAACATTGCCCCTATCGATCCGCTCTATACAAGTCATTTACAGTTTTCGAGGATTAATTCCCCGGCATTGGCATTATTCGGCACCGATATCTGGAAAAATATTAAAAATGAATTTGAACTGCGGCAGGACGGCCAGATGGTCTTACAAGAAGACGGAACATTAAAAAGTAAAGACGATTTAAAGAAGATTGTCCAGTATCTTGAGGATTACCTTCATAACAAGCAGGATCTCTCTGATATAGAGAAAACAAAAATTTCAATACTCATTGAAGTTTTTAAAGAAATAGAATCACGCTTTGATGATATCGTGAGTGAAGTGATGAAAAAGGAACAGAGCGAAGCACGAGCTGTTGAATACAGTAATCAAATGGCGTTACTGCAAAAAAGTATTGGTGAAAAGATTAAAGACATGACCGAGGTGCAGGTATTTGTTAACAACTTTTTCAAGAACACCACAACGAATTTTTATAATTTATTGGGCCTTACGGTGAGTAAAGAGATGCAGACGACAGATGACAGACGACAGATGACAGATACAAAACAATCGAGTCAAACCACGTCCGGCCACCATGACATACAAGTACAAAAAATCGATAGAGACGTTTTTGAAAAGCAACTTGTCAGCCTTGGTCTTGAGGATAATACAAAAACATTATTAAATGAATGGGATGGATTAATCGTTGCTCAAAAAGATATAGAAGATAAAATACATAAACGTGGCGTAAATGGAAAACGTTTACAAAAATTTAGTAAGCAAAAGGATGAAATCGAGCAAAAAATAAAATGGCTACGTTCTAACCTAGATGAATATCTTAAAAAGTTTATAGCAGGTGATGAGCTTGGTGAAACGGCCGAGAGAAGCTCAAAGGCAAGTCACGCAGGAAGGGATGGTGTTATTAACATAGGTGGGCAGAGGTCTGATGAAGCTGCGAAATCAACATCTAAATCTATTCCCGAATCTCAACCAGCAGAAACATCGGTAGAAACAAGCCCAGCGGAAAGTTCTATCGCACAGCCTGTGCCTGTAAAAGCTACTATACCTGCAGAAATTTCTGTACCCATAGTAACGGATGTGGTAACTATATCTGTTAAAGATACAGTTGAATCTGTAACAAATGCATTAAAAGCTGTTGAGCAGCAAATTACCGATAATGGGCAGGTGCCAAGCGGTGATATAGCACTCAATAATATTAATGCTGCAAATGCTGCTGGTGAGGCTTTAGGCGAGATTAATAAAACAATCCATGCATCAGCAGAGTCTGCCGCTACAATTGCTGATGCGGCAAAAGGTTTGAGTGGAACACAGGTTCCTCAGGTTTCAGACGGTGCAACTACGGTTTCACTTCTCAATAGTATTAATGCCATTGCCACCTATGCGGCTCTTAATGTAGCAGCGCGCGAGGCTTTTGACCTTGTAGAACAATTGCGCGCACAACAGGCTATTCAGGCGCTGACTGCTATATTGACACAACTTAACAGTGTAGAATCGGTGAACGTAGGAATAATTATCAATCAATTACAGACAATCCAGATGCATTTAAATGCCTCTGATGTTGATAGGGACAGTATAAAGGGGCTTACTCGCAGCGTTGATTCGCTTATTATCTCACTGAGCCCCATGAGCAATCAAGCTCTTAATGCGACTGAACACGCGGCAGTAATGAGTGAGATAAACGATTTATTCGACATGAGCATTGAAACAGCCGTTGCAGATAGTACGCACGTGCAGGAACAGCTCAGGGGGGTAATGGAAGACATACAAACAATAAGTTCACGAGCAGCAGATACACACGTGAGTGAGGAGGCTTTTGCAGAAAACGGACTCGAAGCTGCGGATGCAGTAAGGAGCAATCTCTCGAGTCTTGATCTTCAGATTCAGGAAGTTGATGCATTAGTGGAATCGTTAGCGGCAGGAGATATAGAAACATTCGATAATGCACAATGCACTGAAGCAATAAACGCGATACAAAATATCGTGCGGAAAGACAGCGGTATTATTGATGAGGTAGTTCCGATCGCAGCAGATGAGGTATCAGAACATCCGGCGGTCGATTCGGTTAAGGACGTGCTTCATCTGATGCGGTTCATTAGCAACAATCCTGACCTTTTTTCTTCAGTCGTGAATGCCCGCAATCAGGCCCAGCGTGATCAGTTATTGAGCAATCCGCTATCCTTTATGCAAGAGCAAATCGGGAAAGTGTTGGCATTTTATACGAATGGGACTCTCGGAGAGATTTCTCCTTCTCACCAAAAGGAAATGATAGAGAATTTAAAACGTGCCGTAGCGGCTTTTGAGCAGATCAATGCCGATAGCATTCCGCTTAATGACATTAATAACACGCTCGATCTTAAATTACCGGCCGATGTAACTGCGTATGAAGAAATACGGGAAGCTATGAATATATTTATGACAACAGTCGGTATTAACACCATGGAAGCTGTTCACCACGAACTTTTTACTCTTTGTAAAGATTTCCTGCTGTCGATCCTTAAGAATATGAAGCAGCAGACTGTAACAGCAGATACCGGAATGGGTTCGATACAACGTGTTATCAGGAATGCAGCCGATTATCTCAATACGAATACGGCAAATAGTGTACTGATAGATATCATGGCGATGCTTGAGGAAAAGACAGCGGTAGAAGCCCAGCAGACAGTGCAAGAAATTACTGCGATGCCGGACGCAATTCCGACTGAAGTTACCATACAAGGGATTACTTTTTTACGAGAAACGGACATGCCCAACGACCCACTGAATTTAGCAGCGCTCGGTCAAAAGCTGCTTGCCGTTTCCGACCTTTTAAATAAGGTGGAATACGGTTTCGGCGATACGGCAGGTGTTACCGATACAGTAGTGATTGTTGACAGCATAGAGAAGAAACCGACGCGCATCCTGAGACGAGGGACCATTTATGTTTCAGCCCCATCGATCATGGCATTTCAGCCCACACAGAAGAGGCTCCCCATAGACGACCTTATGGTCTCAGAGATAGGGGATATCAGCATGGCGCATTATCTTGAGATCGAGTTATTTAAAGAGGTCAACATGCGGAGCGAACGTGCGACCGATAGCGTCACGGAAATGCTTGATGCCGATGGGACGAGCGCCGCGATAATGAAACAGACGTATAACGTTAATGTTGACATGGTTGCGACTATGATCAAGGATTCTTTGGCAAAGGACAACATAACCATCGATGTACAAACAGCAAAAGAGAAAATACTCAATACGGATGGGACGATCGATCCAATAAAGTTTAAGACAGAATTTTTTCAGCTTTTATCTCATGATATGCTGATCGATAAGGAAAATAAGGAAAAAGAGATGGTCATGATCGTTGATAGTGACGGGGAGCTCGATGCTGCTGCCTTGGTGTATATGTTCTCATCGATGATGAAAAAGGTGCTTCTTGCAACAATGGAAAAACGGGTGGTAGGAGGAAAATCCCCCGAGGAGGCTTTTAAGGCTTCCTTAGGTGATGCACTTAACTTATGGCGGAATGTATTATCAGTTTTTCATCTTGCAGAAGATGCGGAAAATACGTTGGATAAAGACTTGGAAGCGTATCTTGAAGATGAGTTTCAGGAAAAAGAAACAACGGTTGACGAAGAGGTTGTTCGAAAGATTACCGGCTGGGAGAAAGTACTCGAACTTTATAAGAGCATCAGTAAAAGCTTTGCTGAATATTCGATACTCGATGCGTTCCGTCCCCGCAAAGATGCATCAGATGCCGAGGCTCGTGAAGCATTGTTGAAAAAGGTTAAATCATTTGTCGCGAAGATTAAAGCATTACCGCAAGAACAAAGAGAGGCGCGTGAAGTGTATATATTACCTGACGAAATAACACCGTGGGGAAGGGCAGGAATTGAAACTCACTTAAAAAAATTACCCAATTATGAAGTAATGCTTTTCAGTGAGTTTACAGAAAAGAGAGCACTGTTTGAAAACGATTTACTTTTTTATATTGGCATGAAAGAACCAGGACAGAAAACCGGTATATTACCCGAAGTATTCGATAGTGTTGAAAATCTTATGGGGTGGACCTTTTTTGATAAGGGCGAGCGTTCGGTTGAACAGATCTTAACGGTTCTTCATTTTAACATGGTTCGTAATGAACTTATTACTGCACAAAAAAGTGAAGTTATAATACGGAATTTATTTGAAGGAATCGTTTCTTTAGAAGAACTTCCTAATAAACGCACCGATCTTCTCTACAAAGTATATGATAACCTCAAGGCTAAATTCTTCACCGTTGCTGCATAAGTTGTATTGCCTCAGATAGTTACAGAGATACATTACCTATTTTTTTCTCCATAATGTTTGTTATCCATCGCCCTTGAAATTCACGTAACCGTATGGTATCCTTTTATTAAAGAACTTTAGAAAAGTATTTAATAAACTATTAAAATAAGTAAAAATCTGTCTATCTACCTGTCTATTTATATAGGAATAAATGATCAAAACGGGTAATAGGAAATCAACACGTTTAAAAGGGTACGATTATTCAGGAGAAGGGGCGTATTTTGTGACGGTGTGTACGCATGACCGTATGTGTTTATTTGGTGATGTTGTGGATGGGAAAATGCGGTTGAATGATGCGGGATTAATGATAAACAATGTGTGGAATGAAATACCAAAATGGTATCCGGGTGTTGACATTGATGAATATGCGGTTATGCCAAATCATTTTCATGGCATCGTGATATTGAAAAATTATGACGTAGGGGCGCCCCCCTGTGGGCGCCCTGAACCACGGGACACGATCATGATACATGGGCAGGCACGGGGGCCTGCCCCTACGACCGTGAAACGGTTGACGTTATCGGACGTTATTCACCGGTTTAAATCGTTAACAACAAATAAATATATACATGGTGTGAAACAATTCCAATGGAAACCATTTCATCGGGCATTGTGGCAACGAACGTTCCACGACCGCATCATTCGTAACGAAACCGAATTACACACGATCCGCGAATACATTATGAACAATCCGTTACAATGGGAATATGATGAAAATAACCCTAATAAAATGAACCAGAATACGAACAATGAAAACGCGATTTCTTAAAATAATTACCATTCCTCTTATTATGCTTTTTACGGCACAATCCGTCTGTTTTGCTTCACCATCTGTCTACACAATCACCGTGCCTGAGGGTGAAGGGAAGGTGGTACACCGATGGCAGGCGAAAAACTCGCAGAAGCCAGAGGACAGAAGACAGAACACAGAAAACAGAAGGCAGAAGTCAGAAAAAGCTCTGTCATCTGACAATTCAAAGATGGTCATCCTCATTCAGGATGCCCACGCAAACACCGATGCGCAGATACGGTTGGGGAATATTGTTGCCTCTCTTGTACCGCAAATACAGAAGACAGAGGACAGAAGACAGAGGACAGAAAAGGCCCCGTTCGTCGGTGTTGAAGGCGCCTTCGGCGAATATGACCTAAAATCGTTACGCGATTGTCCCATAAAAGAGGTGCGTGAAATTGTCGGTCGTGATTTTGTGCGAAGCGGAAAATTTATTGGTGCAGAATATGCCTCCATTATTGCCGATAATGATTTTACCCTTTACGGGCTGGAAGAAAGGGACGCATTTATTGAAAATTTTAAAGCTTTTTATACGGTTAGCGATGAACAGGAAGAGGTTGAGAATACCTTAAATGAAATAGAAGCACTCTTAGCCCTCTTAAAAGATACGGTCTATAATGAATCACTCAGAGAATTTGACCGAACTGCTCATACCTATGAGAAAGGAACCATTGATTTTATTGCCTACCTGCCCACCATTCTTAAAGAGGTTGATTCTTTTAATATAGACTTAGCGGAATATATTTATCTTTTCCAGTGCCGGGAAATATTTACACTTCGGCAGGCAGTTGATGAAGCAAAGTTGGATGAGGAGATGGAAAAACTAACAGGAATTATTGTAAACACGACAAACGATCAACCACCAAGGACACACGACACAAAAGAGATTGTCAACTGGCTTAGTGTTCTTGCACAAAAATTAGACATTCCTCTGGATAATTACCCCAATGTAGTGCTTATACGTGAATACTGGCATCAGTACGCATTACTCGATATGGCGATGATGCTTCAAGAGGTGCTTGTACTTAATCATACCATTCGGCTCAACAGGGCACAGATTGATGATGAAAAACGGTTGATTGTTCTTGCCGACAGACTGATGAAGATACGAACATTACTGTCTCTTGCTGCACTGCCTGATGAGGTCGAATTATTCCGTGCAATGAGAGAAACGTATCGTCTGAGTACGATAGTAGAGAATTTAGAAGAGCTGGCAAAAAGGTATGCATCCCTCTCAGGTTCAGAAATCAAAACTGACGAAGTTAACAAAATTGATAAACTTCTCGACACAATTGATGATTTTTATCGTCTTGCAGAAAAACGGGATGCAATATTGGTCGATAACCTTCTGCAAAAAATGGATGATACAGGACAAACAATCGGCGTTTTAGTTGCAGGAGGATATCACGCACCGGGTATTGTTCATCTTTTGAGAAAGAGAAACATATCCTATATAACGGTTATGCCAAAGGTAGAAAGCGTAGGGAATGATACTGTATACAAAAACAGAATGGCGGGAAATATTGCACCGCTTGATCCGGTATTTCTAGAGGGGACAGCCCCCTTTTCTCAAAAAATGCCGGAAAAGGGGGCTGTCCCCCTTTCCTTTTCGCACATTACCGCTTCATTTGAAGGGCTTAATCCGGCCGAATTTCAGAATTTTTTAAATGAAGCGGGGTTGCATCTCAGCGGACAGCTGTTATTGGATGAAAAGGGACAGTTGTTAAGTCCTGAAGAGATAGTACAAAGGATTAATACCATACGTCAACAATATAGCGATAGTGCTGAATATGCGAGAAAGGCTGACGCCCTTGAGCGAATAGTAAAAGAACTCGATACGATTGTAGCAAAGGTGTTACGTGAAGACGGGGATATCCATGACCATGCCGAAAGGATTATGGAAGTGTTCGGGAAGGTGTTAAATGCAGATGAAAATGAGTCGTTTAGAAAGAACATTGGCCAGACCGTGGCGGATGAAGAAAACCGACAGGCGTATTTACAAAAAGCTAAGAAAAGATTTTTTGCATTACTTGGAATTGTAGAAGCGGATAAGACACGCCTGCCTGCCGACGAGGCAGAGATCAAAACGCGGATGGACGCAGATGAGCAAAAACTGCCAGATACCTCTACCAATGCGACCGCGTCATCAGAATCGACCGAAAAACAGGCACACCGGACTCCTCAAGGCAGCCCAAAAGCAGAGGGGGCCTCAGGGGTTATTTCTTGTATTGACAGGGATAAGATTATGATGCTATGGAAAGAGAGAATGGGGAAGACGGGAGATGAGATTTTGATTGAAAAAATTTATGGAATATTTAATGACTATGATATAGATAAAAATTTGAAAATTCCAGAAGATATTGATGATATAGACCTTGCAGATGATGTTGAATTTATTGCTGAAGACATCTATATGGCAGTTATAGGTACTGAGGAAATGAATTCAGGGCAAGAGGCATTATATAAAAGGTGCAAAATTGATTTAGAGGGAAAGGTTAAAGATATACTGGATAAAAAGGTGATTAATCCTCTAACATTGACCGACCTCCGCAAAAAAATATCGGAAGAAGCAGAGTCTTTGCGTAAGGGCAAGTTGTTAGGTGAAACTGAAGCTGGTGAAGCGGTTCTTTTTATGAACCATATTGACAAAGAAGAAGTGGTGCGTGTGTATCTGCGTGAAGGAAAAGTTGTCATACCAAGCCGC
>JAHJGZ010000119.1 GCA_018823795.1 Candidatus Omnitrophota bacterium | reverse complement strand
CAGTCTCGTATTCCTCTTCGAAGAAGATATTGCAATAGGAAAGTGTGTAGCAGTGAGGGTGTTATTATGACTGATTATATGTACGCACGATTTGATCCCCGCAAACATTGGACAAAGAAATCGTTAGTGCAGGTTATCCGAACAATGAAAAAAGGGGTAAGTGAGCTTATTGTTCATCCGGGTTTTTCCGACAGCCTGTTGCAGAGCAAAAGTTCTTTTAATCGAGAACGAAAAGAGGAATTTGACGCGCTGTGTAGTGCCGAATTTCAAGGAGTGCTTAGAGATGAAGATATCGTGTTAATGAATTTTGATGATTTAAAAAAAATAAAAAGCAGTAAGAGAAGAGGAACTGCCTAATACACCACCATACTATTAAGGATTTTAAATGACTATTTTACTGACCAATGATGATGGGATACAAGCAAAGAGTATCCGTGAGCTTAAAGAAGTGCTTTCTGATGTTGATAATTGCGTTGTTGTTGCTCCGGCATCACAAAAATCCGCATCGGCACATGCAATATCAATTGCACATGATATTGAGGTAAGTGATTATTATTATGAGAATGATTTTTTTGGATTTCAGGTAGAAGGAACCCCCGCAGATTGTGTAAAACTGGCCTTATGTGAAATTATGAAGGAACCTCCTGCAATAATTGTCTCAGGGATTAACAGGGGACCCAATACCGGCGTGAGTGTTTATTATTCAGGTACTGTTTCAGCTGCTCGTGAGGGAACAATTGCAGGCATTCCTTCGATTGCGGTGAGTATGTGCAGTTGTGAATACGATAATTTTACGTATGCATGCGTATTAGTGAAGAAGATAGTCACCAATATTTTGCAAAAAGGATTGCCCGAGGGAATCATGCTCAATATCAATATTCCTCCTCTTCGGGAGCAGGAGATTAAAGGGATTAGAATTGCTCGACAAGCCCCTTCACGATTTGTAGAAAAATATATTCATAGGGGTGAAAATAAGGGGTGTACGCGGTATACATTGACTGGTAAAATGGAACTTGTTAATGCAGGTAGTGATAATGATGAACAAACGGTCAGAGATGGTTATGTGTCTATTACACCATTGAAACTTGATTTAACATCATTTTCTTCCTTTAAAGAGATTGAAAATCTCATATAATGGTTGAGAAGGAAAATAATATGAGTGCACAAAGAGTAAAAATAATCGGAACGGTTTTCTTCATAGTCAGCATGCTTTTTTCATATTGTGTATGGGCTGATGAAATTTTTATGAATGATGGTGAGCGATATGAAGGCGTGATTGTTGAAGAACATGATGCGGACATCGTTGTTAAAGTGAGTAAAGGAACAATGATACTCAATAAAAGTGATATTGCGCACATTGAACAGTCGTCTATTGAAGAACAGAAAAAGAACTTTTTTGAGACGGCGGTTGAATATGTAAAAAGCCTGCGGAAAAATAATTGGTATCTTTTCAGAATAAAAGTGCGAAGAATACATAATCGTATTTTTTCGATATTGAAAAAAAATGTACTCTTTCAGTTTGTGGCACGGATGAAAGGAGTAATTAAATTTCGCAGTGAGAACTACGGAGCGTATTGTTTTGCAGTATATATGGTTCTTCTTATTGTGGTAACGCTTATTTTTGCTGCGCTAAGAGATATTATTATGAAAATAATTCGAAGGGTTTTTAAGCTCAAACAGCGGTATGACATATAAGTGAGGCCAAGAGTTATTGAACGAAGTCCAGCAGTTGCATGCAAAGATTGGACGCAGTGATGATAACTCTTATGGCCGAACTTATCCCTGCCATGTCCCATGATGGCAGGGGTAACTGAGAACAGTATCCCGATAAAATGCTTCGCATTTTACGGGATTAATTCCGGCAAATCAATTCCGTTGCGAAAGACGCTCCGTAATTGATGCCGTCATTAAAGGAGGGGGTATGAAAACGTTAATAACCTTATTTCTTGCATTTTGTATACTCAATATTGGTAGCCTAGACGTCTTTGCTGGTTTTGATGATATTTTAAAAGAGGCACTACTCGAAACAAAACGTCCTATCGGATCTGATGAATATATATTTAGTCCTGGTGATGAGGTTATCAAAAAGACTGCGTATTCTGTTTATTATTCAGGCTATGTGTCTCAACAAGGGGTGGACACGTTGCTTTTCGCTATTTTTGAGGGTGATAAATCATATACCGTACAGTTTCCCTCTCCCGATGTAATTCAAATTAAAGACGTAAAAATAAAAATAGTCTCGTATGATAATCTTTCTTTAAGGATTCAATTAGTACGTGAACCGGTAAGAACATATCGTTAAGCCTCGTTAGAGTTTACGTAATAGTATATATTAAACACAATCTACATACAAAAAGGAGACAGTAATTGTTTACTGTCTCCTTTTTGTATTATATTTATTATTAGAAAGCAACTATTTTGTAAGAGAGCCGTCTAGTGTTTCAAATATAATAGTAACTAGATTGTTACACTTGGGACATTTTATTTGCTTAAATGCTTGAATGTTATCATATCGGGGGCGATACATTATGCTTAGAACTTTGGTGATGAAGCGAGATTCTTCGCCTGACCAATCGCATGAAGAGCAAGAATACGTTGGTTTCACTTTCTTTCCTCCTTGAAAGATTTTACATTGAGCTATAAATTAATTTGACATCCCTGTCACATAGTATATATCGACTAATGTAGCGCTAACTTTAGAGCATTTGCAAAAAACATGCTTTCTTTATTCTACGTCATTGGAATATAATGCCTTAGGAGGTGTTTCGAATTTTGTTGCGTAACCTCTCCTTGATCTCCTGACGTTACACATTCTATGTTACTTTTCCCTGCCGATCGGCTCCCGAGCCAGTCGGCGGAAACTTCGTTTCAAATCCCTTATGAACAAAAAAATGCCCTTCGATGAAACTCAGGACTATGATAAGCAAACAAAAAGGCTTCATTAAGAAGCCTTTTTGTGCGTCGAATCATGCCGGGGGAGGGACTTGACCTCCGCAATAAAATCTCCTGATTTTATTGCTTCTAGCCATCTCGCTCTGCTGTTGTCAGCAATCCTGCTGACTTTTCCCTGCCTGCCGGCAGGCAGGCTCCCATAAGTGTGCAACCGAAACATGGGTAACATTTTAAACCGGAGACATAGGTTACACTTTTTGTTATTTAAAAACTTTGTTCTTTCTTGAATCAATTGTTCCAATCGGCTGAAAACTATAATAAATGGTCAACAGCCCGTCGGCTGTT
>JAHJGZ010000118.1 GCA_018823795.1 Candidatus Omnitrophota bacterium | reverse complement strand
TTCTCGTTTCACAATACGAAAATCAAAAGGATGAAAGGTTACTGACACAGGCTGAGGAATTATATAAAAAATCAATACGTTTGAATCCGCGATATGCTACAACGTGGTATCGACTGGGCAAATTAACGGTGCTGCAAGGCGAGATGGGTTTAAAACCGCGGGAAATAGCGTATTCGGATGCTATTGAATATTTTAAAAACGCAATAAATTGTGATAAGTATAATATTAACATTAATTACTTCATAGCGAAAATACTTATTAAAAAATGGGATGTCCTCGATGATGAGGCGCGTAGTTTTGTTCTTGAAAGATTTAAATTCATTTTCCCCCTTAAACCGGAATATAGTATTAATATATATTCTTCAATACTGTACTATACAAAAAAGATGGAAAATGTGCAAAAGGTCATTCCGCAGACATTAGCCGCTCACAAACATCTTTATGCATATGTTGAGCGAAATAATCTGTGGCAATTCCGGAAGACTCAAAAAAAGAAAGTCGATATGTTCAGGAAAAGAGAAGAGCCTGAAATGTTTGAACGGGAAAGATCTCTAAAGGTTGCTGAATTAGAAAAAATCAAAGAGAAGCGGGGGAATACGGCAGAAACGTATATTATGCGAAACGAGTGGACAGGGAAGACTGCCGATAATGTGTTTGAAAATGGCAATATGTATTGGGATGGGACTATTCATTCTGTTATTAATGTCCCGAAAGGGCCATCGGTAGTTCATCTCATGGCAAAAGGGGATCCCGGGAACGGTATTTACCCATATATTATTGTAGAACTGGATGGAAAAGAGATAGGTGAACATTATGTCGCAAGCAAAGAATGGGGAAAATATTCTTACCCTGTTGACACACACGGGGGATTTCAAGTATTAAGCGTCACGTATGTAAATTTCTATTTTCGTAAAAATAATGACGTATATGATCATCGAAGGGTATGTGTTGGAAAGGCGTGGGTAGAAAAAGCAGAATAGAGGCATTTTCTCAAAGGCGAAGGCAAACCGAGAGCGTTACTGGAAGGTAAGACCCACCGGATAATACATGGTAAAAAATAAACTCTACGACTATTTAATTTTTTTTGGTATATGTACGCTGTTAGTCATCGCTCCTCTTGTACGCGGTGCAAAACCCTTATGGGTAATGACCATTATTGAGATAGAAATATTTTCATTAGTTTTTATATGGTTATGGAAGATAAACAACAACAGAAGTAAATATTACCTTACAAAAGGTGACAGTCATGCACGAGCGACTGAAAAGGGGTTGATTAAAAGAAAGTTTATACGGACGCCGATTGATCTACCGCTATGGTTATTTGTTTTTTTAGGGGTATTCTCCTGTTCAATGAGTATCTACCTTTATGCAAGCATGCTTGCTATGTTTCGTCTATTTGCCGTTGTAGGACTTTATTATTTGGTAGTCAATAATCTTAGCAAGAAGTTTATAAGTTATATTGTTGTCCTATTAATCACGATGGGCGTTGCTTTATCATTAATAGGATTTGCACAACTTTTTTGTGACCTTAAACACGAATGGTGGTATCCACGTGCGTTTATGGCCTCTACTTTCATTAATCATAACCATTTTTCAGGATATCTAGAACTTATAATACCGCTGACGATAGGCGTTTTCGTGATGAAAAGACGTGATAGTTCACATCGCTATGTGAATGACCGTGCATTATTTTTTCTAAGATGTATTCTTGCTTTATCTCTTTTAGTGATGGTGTGCGCGTTTGTTATCGCTCAATCACGAGGTGCGTGGGTCTGTCTTACGGTATCAATTTTGATTATGAATATTATTTTAGTCAGGCGTCGCTTTTTAAAAAAAATAAGTTTTCTCATATTTGTTTTCATCGTAGCCGTAGGAGTTTTGTTTATTTTAGGAGATAATGATACGCTGTCTCAAAGGATGGAATCGTTAAGCAAGGTTGAGGAAGAAGGTACTTTTAATGTCCGGCTTGAAATATGGAAGGGGACCGTTGAAATAATCAAAGATAATATTTGGAAAGGAACGGGGATAGGAACATTTGCGTGGTCATTTGCTCAATATAGACCTATTAAAGTTTTAGGAAAAAGAGCATTCTATTCTCATAATGATT
>JAHJGZ010000237.1 GCA_018823795.1 Candidatus Omnitrophota bacterium | reverse complement strand
TTCTTAAAAGCTTTTCCGCTTATATTTCATATAAACATCATCGCTTTTAAAAATTTTCGCTTCGAAATTTTTAATTTTCGTCACGAAAGCGCACTCGGCGACAGTCCCCGGCTAACTGTCCGCAAGCTGCTTTAATATTTTCTCCGAAGCGGTATCTTTCCACAACCGGTACTCCATTTTTCTCTAATATTCTTTTGAAATTTTCAATGTCTTTTTGGTCTGAGGGCTGGTAATCGCCGGTAGCATTGTATTTTATTAAATTAACAAAGAATAATTTTCCCAAGCTGTCTTTTAGTAAATTTACTAATTCAAAAGCCAGTTCGGGTTTATCATTTATTCCCTTGATCATTAAATATTCAATCATGACCCGGCGATTAGTTTTTTCTATATAATACGAAACAGTTTTTAATAAATTTTTCAAAGGATGACTTTGGTTAAAGGGAATAATCTGGGAACGCAAGGAATCATTTGGAGCATGAAGCGAGATTGCCAAATTAATTTGCATTTTTTCCCGGGCTAATTTTTTTATTCCTTCAATTATGCCCACGGTGGAAATGGATATTTTTCGGGCGCCGATGTTAAAGCCGTTTTCATCGTTAATAGTTCTAATAGCATCAATCACCTCATCATAGTTCAATAACGGCTCGCCCATACCCATGAATACTATGTTAGTAATTTTTTCTTCGCTTTTTTTAAGGTGGCGGGCGAAGAAGAGCAGGGGAATTAAAATTTCAAAAAATTCCAAGTTTCTAATAAAGCCCATTTTGCCGGTTAGACAGAATCGGCAGCCAAGAGGGCAGCCGACTTGAGAAGAAAGGCAGACCGTATTTCGGCCGTCGTTATGCTTCAAGAGAACAGACTCTATTATTTCTCCATCTTCTAATTTTATCGCGGCTTTAATAGTTTTTTTGTCCTTTGATTCCATCACCGCTCCGGTGATTTCTAGAGAAAAATTTTTTTTCAATGATTCCCTCAAATCTTTAGGCAGGGGAGAAGCTTCATCCCACGATTCTATTAGATTTTTAAAAATAGCGGCTTTAACCTGCCTTGCTCGAAAAGAAGGTTGGCCTTTTAAAAATTTTTCTAGTTCTATAAGATTCATATAAATATGTTTAATCTGGTCGGGGCGCTGAGAATTCCTGCCTGCCGACAGGCAGGTTGCTAATTTTATGGTGGGCATGGAGAGAGTCGTCCACCAAAACCGCTTCGCGGGGCGGATTGCTCGTTCGCACACTCGCAAAACTCCCTCTCGTTTTAAAATATAGCCGAAATTTTGAACGCTTCGAGATAAAAATAGAAACGTTTAGTGCCGATGGTGGGATTTGAACCCACAAGCCTTGTGGCATACGGCTCTGAACCGTACATGTTTACCAATTTCATCACATCGGCTCATAGGCACTGGCGAATAGGCCAGTTCCCTGCCTGCCGACAGGCAGGCGCCACATGCCCGTTTTTGGATTTACAAATTACGAATGTCGATTTTCGATTGGTTTTTTAAAATCAACATTCGCGATTTAAAAATTAACAGCCCCTTTTCTTCTCCGCAGTTGGATTTCCCACCAATAAAGTTGGTGCATTGTTATTTAGTTTCTACTAGTTTATCAGATTTTTTCTGTCTGAGAAAATCTTGGAATAATCCTTTTTGTTTTGAAAGTTTTTCGAAATCCCCCTCTTGTTTTATCCTGCCTTTTTCAAAAACAAAAATTTTGTCGGTGTCTTTGAGCGTCGTTAATCTGTGAGCAATTATTATTATTGTTTTATCTTTGAACAATTGTTCAATATTTTTTTGGATTTCAATTTCATTCGTATTGTCGAGGGCAGAAGTCGCCTCGTCGAATATCAAGAGTTTGGGAGATTTAAGTATTAAACGCGCGATAGCAAGTCGTTGTTTTTGACCGCCGCTTAAATTGTTTCCATTCTCAGCGACCCTACCCGATAATCCGCCAAGCGAATTTTGTATCTCATTGTATAAATTTGCCAGTTTTGCAGCCTTTATAACCTCTTCATCCGATATGTCCTTTCGTTGACAACCATAGATGATATTCTCGCGTATCGTGCCAGAAAATATATGCGTTTTTTGTGGCACATATGCAATGCAATCCGCAATTTCTTCTCTATCTATTGTATCCAAGTTTTTTCCAAAAAGTTCTACCTTGCCGGAGTAGTTATGTACTAGGCGTAATAAAATCTTTATGAGTGTAGATTTTCCGCAACCAGATGCGCCAGCTATACCGATTTTTTCTCCGTTCTTTATGACGAAATTTATATTTTGCAAAACGGGCGAATTCCCATACTTGAAAGATAACTTGCATACTTTTATTGCATCGTCGTTGTTTGATGAGAATTTTTCTTTAGCATGCTCTTGAAAAGAAATATCTCGTGGCTGGTTGAGTAAGTCATACAAGTCGTTTACTTTTATTGAGCTTTCATGCGCCTCATCAAGTATACGATGAATCTCGC
>JAHJGZ010000117.1 GCA_018823795.1 Candidatus Omnitrophota bacterium | reverse complement strand
GAACCGGTTGCGGCAATGGTAAGTACCACTCCGATCGGTAATGCTTCTGATGGGCCGGAATGGGTCTTAAAAAAATCCCAGACATCCCCATTATACGGGACACCGGCCGCAATTGCTTTTGACGCATCAATGACACTTCCCCCGCCCACCGCGAGAATGAAATCAATTTTTTCTTTTTTACATAGTTCTATTCCCGCCTGCACGCTACTCAAGCGAGGATTTGGTTTGATGTCTTGCAGTTCACAATAGGCAATACCGGTATTTTTGACATGCTTTAAGATTTGATCATAAATCCCCTGCTTTTTAATACTTCCCCTACCGGTGACAATGAGAATTTTGTTTGCCCTTTTTTTCAATTCCCCTTCAAGCATCGGTAGCTTGGTCTTGCCGAAGTGAATGGTTGCTGGATTATGAAAAGTAAAGTTAAGCATAAGATTTCGTGTGGGAGGTATCGTTGCGTATATCAATATAATCAGAACGAATACGATTCATACTATTAAATATGTTTTCTTTAATGTCCGGCGAACGTTTTTGGGCCTCACTGATAAACTGCTTAATGTATTGCCGGTTTGAGTCATTGATGTGCGCGCAGCCACAACGAATAAAAGGAAAATCGCATTCTTTGGCAAATGCTTCGGTGTGCTTTTCCTCACAATAGACAAGCGGACGGATCAAGGTGACTTTCCCTTCAAATAATTCCTGCTTTGGGTTCATCGTCGAAAAGTTGCCAACAAAAAACATATTAAGGAGCACCGTTTCAACAATGTCGTCTTTGTGATGACCTAAAGCAATTTTGTTATAACCGATTTCCTGTGCGAGGTCGAACAATATCTTCCGTTTATTCCACGAACACCAAAAACAGTTTGTCTTTTTATCGTCGTAATCTATAGTGACTGTTTTTACAGTGTACGTAACATCCATTTCAGTGCAGAAGCGAGCGAGATATTTTTTTATAATGAGCGAATCGCACGTATTTTCTGTTTCCACATATGCTGCGTGCAATGTGTAGGCAACAGGCGCCCATCGTTGGCGTTCCCTCAGGAGCTTCAGAAGCGTAAAGCTATCCTTTCCGCCTGAGACTGCAACGAGGATCCGATCCCCATCGGCTATCATGTCGTAAGCACCAATTGCTTGGCCAATTTTTTTAGAAATATACGAGCCGGTTTTTGACAAGTTTTTTCTCATATAACGATTATAATGAAAGGTTGTTTATGATATCACTAATAAACTTTTGTGATGTATCAATATGTTCTTCTCGTGGTGACCAGGAAGCAAAATCCTTATCCGATGCTTTTACGTACGGCCCTTGTTTTATTTCATACAGAACTGTTCCCGTTTGCAATGAGATAAGGGTGTGCCACACCCGTGGCGGTATTTCAACGCCATGTATTCCTTTTGTATTGTCAAGCACGGTATACTCAGTTATCGTTCCTTCATTATTAAATTCGACAACCAGTGCCCTTCCACGCAAAAGTATAAACACCTCTATTTTATCAGGGCTTTCATGTTTATGGGGACGTACATACGTACCAGGTTCGAACGCATTCATAAGCCGGTTAATAGGTTCATTACCCGAAGAATGGAAATTGAGATTCATCCTTCTTCGCGGTGATGCTTGTGCTTGATCGGAGAGGTTGTTGAGTTGCGTGTCAGTTATCGTAATCATTAAAAGTAGATATCTCGTTTACCCTGCATAATCTGCTGGTAATATCCCATACATTCATCATACTCGTTTGGATATTTTAGTTTTAAGTCGTGTATTTCTTTATGAAGCAATAACTCCCCTTTTTGTTTTGTTGCAGGGCTTGCAAAATCGTTAAGCCATTCCCGAAACGTGAGTATCGCATTCATTTTACAGTACATCGCCTCAGTTCCCGTTTTTAAAGAATCCATAATGTGTTTTCCGGTGCGGCCACACCGATAGCCGGCGGTACAGAATGAGGTAATCGAGCCACGATCGGCTAACTCCCCTACTATCTCATCAAGACTACGGGTATCGCCGAGCATGAACTGTTGCCGTTCAGATATTTGTTCACATGCTGTCTCACTGTAGGCGCCAATGCCAATCCTGGTTGAGGCATCCATTTGTGTACAACCGATGCCGACGACCTCTCTGCGCAGCAGAGCGCTTTCTCGCGCTGTCAAAATAAGACCGGCATACGGAATTGAAATTCTCAGTACGGCTACTAACTTCTTAAAATCTTCATCATGAACATGATACTTGCGGTCCTGTAAAAACGGCGTATTGACCGCCGGCTCCAGTCGCGGAATGGAAATGGTATGCGGACCAAAACCAAAGACCCGCTCGAGTTCACGCGCATGATAGAGAAGCCCCATGACTTCGAATTTCCAATCATAGAGACCGAACAGTGCGCCAATACCGACATCTTCTAATCCGGATTCTATCGCCCGATGCATACAGTAAAGCCTCCAGAGATACGATCCTTTTATGGTTTCTTTTGGGTGAATATGCGTATATGTTTTTTTATGATAGGTTTCCTGAAATACTTGATAAACACCAATACCGAGGGATTTGATTTCCTTTAAGTGTTCGATCGGTAACGGGGATGCGTTTACATTGACCCGTCGAATGTAGAGATCATGTCCCCCCTTTTGTACGGTAACAGAATAAATAGCACGGATGCTATTTATCATATATTCAATATCTGTTTGCGGGTGCTCGCCGTACACGACAATCAAACGCTTATGGCCAATCGTGCCGACTAATATTTCAGTTTCTTTCTTGATTTCATCGATGGTTAAGACCCGTCTTTCGGTCACGGTATTGCCGCAGCGGAATCCGCAATACAGGCAATCATTGACGCACATATTGCCGGTGTACAGAGGGGCAAAGGTTACAATGCGCCTGTCGTATACTTTCCGTTTTATTTGAGCGGCAACAGTAAAGATCTTATTCCACAGCTCTCCATCCGTTACGTTTAACAAGGTCGCGGTGTCTTCAGCCTCAAGTGTAGACAGAGACAGTGCTTTCTCGAGAATGGCATCCACTTTTATTTTATCAGGATTTTTTGTCTTACGGAGTGTGTTCTGGAGAACGGCTTCGTCGATAAAATCTTTTCCACCCCTCAGGTATTTTACAATTTCATCTTGTTTAATGCGTTCCTGAATCCATGATTGGGTGTCCGTGAGTGTTGTTTCCATACCGTATATTGTTTACTGTTGATGCGGTTGTTTCATACTATTGTTGCTAAGAAGCTGTATTGTACCACACTGCAATCGTTTGTAAATATAACTCGCTAATATTTTTTCCGCGCAATACATTTTGATCGTGTGTGTACGTTTTGATAATTGAGTAAGATGTGATGAGAGTGAAAAATGAAGATGTGAAGAAATGACGATGTAATTATTCGAATGAAAATCCTTTCTGGATAAAGAGGTCGTTGCAGGCTTCTACGGCTTCAGCATCGTACAATTTTCCTGCATTTTTATTAATTTCTTCAAGCGCCTTATCGATCCCGAGCGCAGCACGATACGGCCGGTGTGAAGCCATTGCTTCGACCGTGTCTGCAACGCTGACTATTTTTGCTTCAAGGCTAATATCTACGCCTTTAAGTCCTAACGGATATCCCGATCCGTCTAACCGTTCGTGATGCTGATGAACTATTTTTGCTATTGGCAACGGGAAATCTATTTTTTCTAATATGTCATGTCCCACCTGTGCATGTGTTTTAATAATACTAAATTCAATATCACTGATTTTCCCCGGTTTGCTTAATATCTCCGCAGGGACATATATTTTACCGAGGTCATGGATAAGTCCGGTTAATCGAATACTATCGATTTCGTCTTCCGCGAGTTGCATCGCCACCGCAATAGCACTCGCGAGCTTGCTGACGCGACGCTGATGACCGGCAGTATAGGGATCTCTCATTTCAGAGGTTAATGCCATTGCTTGTATAATACCTTCCATGATGACTTGAATTTGCTTTAAACTTTTTTCAAGCCCCTCTTCTGTGTTTTTCTTCTCAATGATATTACCAATCAGTTCAGAGACTGCATGAACAAGCCTATATTCTTCTTCTTGAAAAGACGGATTTAAATTATTAGGGATCTCTTGCCGATAGCCGACATCTAATCGACCAATGATGTGCCGCGTTGCTGAGAGGATGTGTCCGACAATTAATTGGGAACGATCGTTGCTGTCCTTCAAACAGAATTTGTTTTTATTACATATTTGCGTGCATACTTCGTAGTTTTCCACCGATATTTTTGCACACGTTGCTTCCGGATATTGTAATGCCTGCGGTATAATTTCTACGGTTTTTTGGAATATTTCATGCAGTGAAATGTTCGGCTTATTCATCAAGTTTGAAATAGCAAAAAGACAATTTAATTCCTTAACGCGAATATCTAATTCGTTTTTTTGATGTTTTAACTCTTCTTCAGCTTTTTTTCGATACGTAATATCATGCGTGATGGCGAGCAGGCCTGCCGGCTGATTATTCTGGTTTTTTAATAATGTGACCGACATCCAGGTCGGAAAACTCGTACCGTTTTTTTTCTTATGGCCGATCTCACCTTGGTTAAATCCATTACGTCTGACGAGAGAGTTAAACGGCTGAACGTTATTTCTCATTTGTTCATCGGTGTGGAAAATACTCAGCTGTTTGCCGACAAGCCCCTTTTCGCTCTCATAACCGTGCATGAACAACCACGAGTTATTAATGAATTGTAGTGTCCCGTCCATATCGGCAATGGCGACGCCATCGATCGATTGATCAACGGCGCGCTGTAATTTATATAATTTATTGTCGGAGGTCTCTTTATCATATTCGAGTTTTAGTTTTTCATAGCATCGTTCAAGGGTCGCCATGAGTTCATTGCCTTCTATCGGTTTGCGCAGATAATCATACGCCCCATTTTGAAGTGCCTTTATTGCGGTTTCAACATGCGCATAGGCGGTCATCATGACACAGAGAGTTTGTGAATTTTTCTTTCGAATAATAGGAATGAGATCAATGCCATTTTCCTGTCCGAGTCGAATATCAATTAAGGCAATATGGGGGTTGAAGGTATCTAATTGGATTGTCAGCTCATCGACATTTTGTGCAATAGCGAATGTGTAATCATTAAGATCAAGAATATCACCAAGACTTTCTGCAAAATCAGTATCATCATCGACAATCAATATACGCCGCCTACTGAACGGAAAATCTGTATGATTGTTATTATTAGCACCCATGTGTTATGTGTCCTTTATTGTAAACGATTTCACGATCTGAAGTATCTCATTAATTTTGAAAGGCTTGTATAATATTTTGTCTATTCCCTGCGCTAAAGCCTCCTTCAGCTTCTCATCTTCACAAAAACCGGTCATGATAACAATTTTCGTCTGAGGACTTTTTGCACTGATCTTTTTTGCAATTTCAGTGCCGTACACGTTATCCAGTTTAAGGTCTATAAAAATGATATCAAAAGGGCTTTCGAATGCTTTTAATAACGCATCTTCAGCAGTATACACATAGCTTACACGATGTCCTTCCAGCTGAAGAATATCGACCAGACTATCAGCAAAATCCCTATTATCATCAACGACTAAAATCTTGAGTTGAGGCATGATGGTGTACGGAAAAAAAATTGCTTTTTAAAAGTATAACAGCAATGCTGTTAAAATACAAATGACGTCAACATTTTATTTGTAACTATATGCTATAAAAGACGTTAAGTTAGTCCTGTTTGGGGAGTGGAAGCCATAAAGTGGCTGTTGTATATTTATTGATGAGACTATCAATACGTATCCCCCCGCCGTGGCGTTCCATAATCTGCTTTACGATCGAAAGCCCAAGACCAACCCCAAAACTTTTGGTACTGAATAAGGGTTCAAATATTTTATCAATTTTTTCTTTTGATATACCGGGGCCGTTATCAGTTATTTTGATTTCAACGCGGTCATTGTGTGTAATCGTTTTCACGGTAATTGCTTTATCATGTGCTGTAGCGGCATTTACTTTTCCTTCAGGTGCCGGTGTCATTCTCAGGGATTCGCTCGCGTTATTAATACAATTGATAATACACCGACGCATTCTTTCTCGATCGAAGTTAAGGGTAACGTTTGATGCGAATTGTGATGAAAAGTTAATCTCGGCAGGTATGCGTAATTCTTCCAATAATTCGCTCAGCCATTGGTCAAGGTTTGTTGAATCAAGGTCGAGATCCTTTGTCTTCGTGTATTCAAGCAACTCGTCGATGATTAAATCACAGCGCTCAATATTGCGTTCAGCCCGTTCAATATTTCGATTGACATCCTCCATCTTTCCGGCAAGACGTTTTCCAATGGAGTAGATTGAAGAACGGATCGTTCCCAGCGGATTACGCAATTCATGACTGACGGTCGCGGTCAACTTTCCCAATGTTGCGAGTTTTTCTGTTTCTATGAGTTCCTTATGCGCACGCTCAAGCTGCATGGTCCGTTTATTTATCAATCCCTCGAGCGTTGCTGCTTGGTTAGTGAGCAGTATTTCCCGTTCCTGATAATAATTAATCTTTCGTCTCATTTCATCAGGACTGATATTTAAATCGGTTAATATTTCGGCATATACGGTCGATAATTCCTTTGCTTCGAGACTGCTAAAAAAGACTATCCTTTTCAGTGCCTGATGTGCAGCGGCAGTCCCCAGGGATCCGGTTAATTCTTTTTCGACTGCGTTATAAAGATTTGAAAGCTCTATGATTGAAATTTTGTTTTTATCGGTAATAGCCGCTTCGGCCATACATCGTTTCACGATCTCAGATACATTTTTAGCTGAAAAAAATTGTCGAAATAATTTTTCAACCATTATCATCTTTCTGGTCAGGTCGATATTTTCCTCTCGTTTAATCGTGTAATTGAGATACCCCCCTGTTTCTAAAACATCCACAAAATTATTTGCAATATTTCGCTCCTCCTTCGATTGCTTAATAAATAATGACCCAATAATATAGAGCGACACATTGAAGGTTAATGACCAGAAAACCGAATGCGTAAGTGGATCAGACATAACAAAATTGAATAAATGTTCCGGCCGCAGGATTGAAAGCCCCCACGGCCCAAACGAAAGAATGCTCCGCGGCAGCCAGTCGCTGCGAATAAAGACCGGAATAAGCAACGTGTAGAACCACGCAATAAATCCGGTGCTGAGGCCGAGATAGGCCCCCACTTTATTTCCGCGGCGCCAAAACAGTCCGCCAATGATTACCGGAGCAAACTGTAGAATTGCCGCAAATGAAATCGTTCCCAGATGCGCAAGCAAATATGATTCTTCTATATTTTGCTCGAACCAATAACCGATCATAATAAACAGTGCAACTGCTCCCCACCGGCAATAAAGGAGCTGACGACGCAGAAATTGCAGCCAACCGGCTGAACTGATTAAGGGCAGCAGTAAATGGTTTGTTATCATGGTAGCCATGGTCATGGTAGAAATAATGATCATGCCGGTTGCTGCTGAAAACCCGCCGATAAAAACAAAGAGTGCTAATATCGGTTGTCCGGCGTCAATAGGCAGCTGTAGGACAAAGGTGTCTGCCGTTTGTGGTAGGTATCCTTTGAGAAGTCCGCCCATAGCGATCGGAAAGACAAAAAGAGAAATAATAAACATATACACCGGCACGAGCCACATAGCGGTGCGGATATGATTTTCGTCTGAATTTTCTATGACGGTCACGTGAAACTGGCGCGGCAGAAATAAAAAGGCGGTCAGCGAAATAATGAGATAGGTAAGAAAAATACTGAATGAAAAGTTTCCGTTGCCGATAAAAGCAGACTTTTCATGAAGAGAACTTTGAGTCAACCGAGTAAAAATATCGCCAAACCCGTCAAAAAGGAAAAACGTGACAAAAATACCGACACATATAAACGCGATTAATTTAACGATACCCTGAAATGCCACTGCCGTAACAATACCCGGATGCCGTTCAGTCGGGTTGAGGCGGCGCACACCGAGGATAATCGTAAAAACGATCATTAAAATGACTACAATCAGACCATGATACGTCGCAATAGAATTCCCGTATAAATTTGTTGGTTTGGTAATAAGATTAAACGTACTTATAATCGATCGCAGTTGCAGTGCAATGTAGGGTGCAATCCCCACAAAAGCGATAATGGTAACGAGAATAGCAATACCGGTTGATTTATTATAGCGTGCTGAAATAAAATCGGCGATACTCGTAATGCGGTAATTATTTTTTATATGAATGAGCTTTCTGATAATAATCCACCAAAACGGTGCGGTAATTGTTGTTCCCAGGTAGAATGCAAGGTAGAGCAGCCCTGAGTTAGCGGCAAAGCCGACTTGCCCAAAAAATGTCCACGAGGTCAAAAAAACTGAAAGTGAAAGGGTATACACAACAGGATTCTTTAGGAGGATCTGCTGGAGAAAATGATTTTTTTCGGTTATCCAACCAATGGCGAAAAGTAATGCGATGTACAAACAAAAAATAGTTATCACGAGGATGGGATCAAACATGAAATCCCTCCTCTTTATCGATATCGTCGATCGATTTGTTATTATTGTTACGCGGCTGATGAAAACTTATGCTGATTAAAAATAATAAGACTATCGTAACTAACCAACTGGTAAGGATATAAAAAAATAATACGCCTTGGGTTACATTTTCTGATTCGACGTAGAACGGCCAGGTAAAAAGCACAAAGCAAAGAACCGCAAAGAGGGCGTGACATTCTGCTTGTTTGAGGACACTGAGGATTCTTTTTTTTAACCACGTGAATATCCCTATTTTACGCATGAAAAATATTATACTATAAAAATGACGTTTAAATGAGCAAAATCCGTTTTTTTATTACGAGATGTTATGTAAAACGTGAGATGAGGATAGCCTAATGCGAGTCCACTCAATGAGTTATAGGGAGTTATTCGATTCCCCACTCTTTTTTAAGAAATTGATTGATGCTATTTTTGGCAGCGGGAGAAATTTTTTTACTCTGCAAGTGAGCAGACGATTTTGTTTTTTTGCACGCCCCTGATATCTGCGGGGCACGCGCAATCAATGATGAGACCGGTTTTATTTGCGCGCCATACACTTTACAGTGATTTCTGATGTAGGTATCGTCTGAAATAACGGTCGTGGCTTGGGGGGCATGAGAGGATTGTATCATCGCAATAATACGCGCGTCTGCATCTTCACCTGAATG
>JAHJGZ010000116.1 GCA_018823795.1 Candidatus Omnitrophota bacterium | reverse complement strand
TTTTTGAAAAAGCCGTTTCTATTGATGCACACAATGTGAATGTATGTAAAAACTTAGGGTTAATATATTACAAAAGGAACGAGTATGTAAAAGCACTTGAGTGTTTCCGTAAAGTACACAGAATAGATTCAACCGTTAATCTAAACATAGAATATGCGACAGCAAGTTATAAAATCGGCATGATACATATGGAACAAAATGATTTGATAAAAGCAAAGAAATACTTTGAAGAAGCTATTAAAATATTGCCATCATACCCTTTGCCTTATAATGAACTCGGAATTATTTATGCCAGACAGGGTGATTATGATAAAGCAGAAGCACAGTTTATGAGGGTTATTACATTAATCGAAACAAATCCTAATGACTATAAAAAAGGTACCCGTGCATATGTAAATTTAGGTTTTATCTATAATAATAAAGGAGCATTTCAAAAAGCACTGGTGTTTCTTGAGAAGGCGCTGGAGGTAGATCCATTAAATCCAGAAATATATAATCATATCGGTATTGCAAAATGTGGGTTAGGATTACTTCCTGATGGTATTACATTTTTTGAAATGACCTTACAGCTTAATCCGACCCATCATGCAGCGGCGATTAATTTAAAGAGGGTAAAAGAAACATTAATCCAAGAGCGGAATTACAATGCTACAATTGCTAAAGAGCATTGAGCAGATATAATGTGAAAGGAACACTATGGATATAGCAACTATAATAGGCGTGATAGCGGGTATTGCAGCGCTTGTTATTTCAATTTCTCTTTCAGGAACATTAATTGCTTTTTTTGATATTCCTTCTATTTTTATTGTCTTTGGTGGAACCGTTGCTGCTACGTTGATTAATTTCCCACTGGCGGATATCGTCAGTGTTATCGGTGTTGTTAAACACGCATTTCTGTATAGAATACAAGTACCAACAGAGGCAATTAATCAATTAGTAGGATATTCAGAAATTGCACGGCGTGAAGGTATTCTTGCCTTAGAATCAGAAGCTGACACATTGAATGATGCCTTTATGAAGAAAGGTATTCAACTTGCCGTTGATGGAACAGCGCCGGATTTAATTAGAAATATTTTGGAGACAGAATTGGCATATGTAGAAGAACGTCATAAGCTCGGACAGGGAATTCTTGAAGCAATGGGTGCTTTAGCACCTGCGTTCGGAATGATTGGTACATTGATAGGACTTATTAATATGTTAAAATCTCTCGAAGATCCCTCACAAATCGGTGTAGGCATGTCGGTTGCTCTTGTGACAACCTTTTATGGAGCAGTAATGGCGAATCTTTTCTTTATACCGCTAGCGGGGAAGTTGAAAAACCGAGGAGAACAGGAGTCGTTACTGAAAGAATTAATGATTGATGGTATCATGAGTATTCATTCAGGCGATAATCCGCGCGTCGTGCAGGAAAAGTTAAAATCATTTCTTTCGCCTAAGATGAGAAGTGCAGTGCGTCGGCAACTTTAGTAGAAAAAGCGTTTTACTTGAGAATAGTGTTGGAAAAAGTGAAGAAAGAAGTTATAATTAAAGCATGATGATAAAATAATTTATGTCAAAAAAGGACAGGAAAGAAACGTCAGTCTCACAGCGGGGAGCCCCGGCGTGGTTATTAACGTATGGTGACTTGATGACGTTACTTTTGACGTTTTTTGTGCTTTTACTTTCCTTTTCTAACGTTGAAGTAGGCAAGTTCAAACAAGCGGTGGGTTCATTAAATAGTGCGTTAGGGCTTCTTGGTAAACATCAATATCTTATAAGCTTAGGGAAAATTTTGGTACCCGAAGCGCAATATTCATATATAGCAACAAAGATGCAACAGACAACGGGAGATATCAGCAAAACTCTTAATTTTGTTTCGCAATATGAGAATGTCGAAATACAGGAAGATGTTCGAGGACTTAATATTATTCTTCCGGCAGAAATTCTATTCGAGTCCGGCAATGATGTTGTAAAGGTAGCGGCATATCCGTTACTGAAAAAAATTGGTGCTTTTTTATATGAGCAAAAAGAAGATGATAGCATGTTTGTCATTGAAGGACATACGGATAATCGCCCCGTTCATACTATTCGATTTCCTTCTAATTGGCATTTATCATCAGCACGTGCTATCAGTATTGCCCGATTTTTTAATGAACAATGTATAATTGCTAACGTTCGTATGTCGGTGTGTGGGTATGCTGAATTTCAACCCGTAGCACCGAACGATACTGAAGAAAATAGAGCAAAAAATAGAAGAGTTATTATTTCGATTCAACGTCGTTAATGAAGCTTATGATAAAGTTTTTTGAAGAAAGGAGCATGTGATGGCAGATGTTGCAAGAAGAAATGAGGCAGAAGAACAAAATGCTGAACAGCCAAAAAAAAAGGGGTTTAATCCTTCTGTATTGATTAGTATTATCGTGGGCATTGTTATAGTAACCCTTATTGCATTTGTCATTGTATTTAAAATGTTAGCTGTTTCACCTGAAGAAAAAGAGGAACAAAAACTTGACCAAGAAGTCTATTTTGGAAAACTCTTTTCGTTTGAAGAACCTCTTATTGTTAATTTAGCCGAAACAAAGGGACAACGGTATTTGAAGGCAAACATTCAGTTTGAGGTAAGCGATAATAAGGTGCTCAAAGAACTTCAGATGCGGACCCCGCTTCTGTTGGATTTGTTAATTAGTGTTTTGTCGAGTAAGACCATTGAACAAGTATCAAACACCGTTGGCCGGAATCGTCTACGACGTGAAATTATCGATAAAACGAACGCAGAACTTGTGTCGGGAAAAATCATTAATGTGTATTTTACAGAGTTTGTTATTCAGTAGACCCCGTTAGCAAGAGGAAACGCAGGATGCGTTTCCATAACGGGTACGCAATTAATATAGACACTGGAAAAACAATAAGAGAAGCGATATAGATTGTTTTTGGTGAAAATACCCCAATTTCTAACGGGGTAGATGAGGAGGTTTTTATCGTGGAAGAGAAAAAACAGAAGAGTAAAGAACAAGATCCTTCGGACAATGCTTTGTCTGATCAAGTATCGTCATTAGACAGCAAAAAGGAGGGGGCAGTAAAAAAAGCTCATTTTTCGTCACTGATACCTGAGAAAAAAGAGAGTGATCCCTTGGCAATCGATTTCCTCATGGATATTTCCTTAAATCTTTCTATTGAATTGGGGAGGACCATTCTCAATGTCAAAGATATTCTTGCATTGAGAGAAGGTGCGGTTGTTGAACTTGATAAATTGGCAGGTGATCCGGTTGATATTTTCATCAATAATAAATTAATTGCTCGCGGAGAAGTTGTTGTTATCGATGATAATTTTGGTGTTCGAGTAATTGACATTCTCAGCCCTACCGAAATAATTAATAATCTGAAAAGTGACCGTGATAAAAAATAGACGCGAGCTAATTTCAATTGCATTTCGTAATTTATTCATGCGTAAAATGAAATCAATAAGTTTATATTTTATTATTGTAGTATGGTGTAGCTTTGTATGTTGTATGAGTAATGTATGCGCAGATGAAACCACTACAGCAGGGCAGGACGGTTATTTGCAACAGGCATTACAACTTGAGACAAGTGGCCAGGGCACTGTTTCTGATTTGAAATTGCCTAATATATTTGAGGTTATGATGCGGTTCTTTTTTGCGCTTCTTATTATTGTTGGACTTCTTTGGGGTTCAGTGCTTGTTTACAATAAATATTTTAGTACACGCTATTATTTGGGAAGAGAAAAAGAAGTAATTCAGATTTTATCACACCGCTATTTAGATCAAAAAAAGTCTATTTATCTCATTGAGATTGCGCAGAAGATACTTGTCGTTGGCGCAAGTCCAGAAGGCCTACAGTTAATTACTGAAATTACGGATTCTGTAAGCATACAGAGTATTTATAACCTTTTAGAGATAAAAACAGATGCTCAAGGCAAGAAGGATTTTAAGAAGATACTTGCGGGCATTAATACTCACCAGGAACGTGAAGGGAATGAACAATCCCCGAAGAATCCAAATACTTTTACGCGTGGCGTAGCTGGTTTTCAATCACACATAAAAAAAATTAAGCAAATGATAAATGAGAAGTAAAACTTTTTTAATACTACTTTTATTGATTGGTTGTTTGCTCTGTTTTTTTTCTAATTGTTATGCGCAGGAATTTGCAATTCCGAAGTTTGATTTTATCAGTCGTGCTGAATCACCCGATGATGTGACGCTGACAATACAGCTCTTTTTCCTTTTCACGGTGTTATCATTTGCTCCTGCGCTTTTTTTGCTCACAACATCTTTTGCACGAGTAATCATTGTGCTTTCATTTTTAAAAAAAGCTGCTGGTTTACAAGATATTCCGGCGCAATTAATAGCGGGGTTAGCGCTTTTTGTAACGGCGATGGTAATGATGCCTGTTTGGAATGAAGTGAATACGAATGCTTTACAGCCCTATATCAATAAAGAGGTCACCCAGCAAGAAGCGCTTACGCATGCGTCAAAACCCATTCGAACCTTTATGCTTAAGCAGACACGCGAGAAGGACATTGCTCTTTTCGTTCATTTTTCAAAAATTGAAAAACCTGCTTCGCCTGATGATGTGCCTTTTTACATTTTAGTGCCATCATTTATCATTAGTGAAATGAAAACGGCTTTTATTTATGGATTTTTAATTTATATTCCATTTTTGATTATTGATTTAGTCGTAGCATCAGTTCTCCTTGCCATGGGGATGATGGTGTTGCCGCCTATTGTTATTTCAGCACCCTTTAAAATTATATTATTTATATTGGTCGACGGATGGTATTTAGTTTTGCGTTCGTTAGTAGGAAGTTTTAATTGATGATAGTCCGATACATTCACTACCATGAGTGAAGTCACAAAATATGCGGAGATGTTTTTATGACTATACAAATGACGATTGATATAGGACAGCTCGCGTTGATAACTTTTCTTAAAGTCGCAGGCCCTATGTTAGCTGCTGGTATGATTGTTGGCATTACGGTGAGTCTTTTTCAGTCAATGACTCAAATTCAAGAAATCACCTTAACGTTTATTCCGAAGATAATAGCTGTTTTATTAACGACAGTCCTTTTTTTACCATGGATTGTATCAACACTTACACAATTTACTCACGAGATGTTGTTGGTCATACCAGGAGCGATTAAGATGTAATTATGGGTGAATTCTTTACCTATTCGCTTAATAATGTATTTGCTTTTAGCTTGGCACTAGTGCGTGTCAGTGGTTTGTGTGTTGTGTCTCCTTTTTATGGGGGGGAACAAGTGCCGCGACAGATACGGGTACTGTTGGCATTATGTATTACGTTTGTTATCTATCCTACATTAGCGGTCAATATACAACAGTTACCCACTGAAGTGGTTGAGTATGGATTGCTTGTATTTAAAAATCTGTGCGTTGGTCTTCTCATTGGTTTTTTAGTTACTGCTATTTTTTTTGGTTTTCAATTAGGAGGAAGATTCATTTCCATTCATATGGGACTGGCAATGGCACAGATGTTAGATCCTTTCAGCAATATGCAGAGTTCTGTAATAGGACAGATATTCGGATTACTGACCATAACAATGTTTGTGATAATGAATGGACATCATTTAATCCTCAAAGCATTGCATGAGAGTTTCATGAAGATTCCTCTTATGAGCGTTTCATTTCATGCTGATATATTTCAACAGGCAATTGTGACATTTAATATCGTTATTATAACGTCCTTAAAGATAGCGGCCCCGACTATGGCAGCATTATTTGCGGTTAATGTCATTTTTGGTTTTATTTCACGGTTAGTTCCTCAAATGAATGTGTTTATACTTTCACTTCCCGCTAAAATAGCGGTAGGAATTTTTATTATTATTAGTGTACTACCTGTTATTGTCTATCTTTTGTCTGATGTGATTAATTCTGTCTTTCGTGATTTATATGTGATTATACATTCATTTTAATAATATCAACGAGAAAGGATATACATGCCTCAAGAAAATGAGCAGGGGCAGGAGCGAACAGAACAACCGACATCGCGACGTCGCCACAAGTCACGCGAAAAAGGGTCTGTTGCGCGGTCCAAGGAAATTAATTCTGCCGTAATGCTTTTTTTTGCACTGTGTGTTTTTGCTCTGTATGGTCCTTATTTAATTGCAGAGATTCGTGATTTTATCCGTTATACCTTTCTCCATTTCCATGAAATAGACATTACCCCTTCAACGATTCATGTTTTTGCTGCTCAACGCCTATGGTTCTTTTTTAAATTAATCATACCGATATTTTTTGTGTTTGCCATAGTGGGTATTGTATCTAATCTTGCACAATTTGGATGGCTTTTTACTACGCAAACACTCTTTCAAGGAATGAAAAATTTTAGTTTAAATCCTGCTAAACTCGTACAAAAGGCTTTTAGTGTCAATAATTTGCTTATTACCGGTATTAATATAATGAAACTTGTTATCTTAGCAAGTGTTGCGTATCATACTTTGAAATATGAAATAGTAAAATTTCCTTCCTTAGTCCAAATTCCTCTTACCGATGCTTTACACTATATGTCGGTCATGATTTTTAGATTGTCATTAAAGATAATTGTGTTATTGCTTATCTTGTCAGCTGTTGATTTTATTCGGGAAAAATATAAACATGAAAAAAGTTTGAAGATGACCAAACAAGAGATAAAAGATGAAATGAAAATGGTAGAAGGGAATCCTCAGATTAAAGCTCAGATAAGAAGCGCTCAGAGAAAAATGGTTATTTCAACGATGATTAAAAATGTCCCTCAAGCGGATGTTGTTATTACGAACCCATTCCATATTGCGGTTGCCATACGGTATGATTCAGCCAACATGGGTGCGCCAACACTGATTGCAAAGGGAGCTCGATTAATTGCCGAAAGAGTTAAAGAAGCAGCGCGATGGGCATCAATACCTATTATTGAAAATAAACCGTTGGCACAGACGATCTATAAGACTATTAATGTTGGTGAAGAAATTCCGCCAAAACTCTATCAGGCAGTGGCGGAAATCTTAGCATATGTCTATCAATTGAATAAAGAAAGAGGACGACAATTTGCACATATATAAGGTTGTGCAGAAAGGGTAACGAAACAAGATGGCCGAAGCAGCAGTGCTAGACAAAACCCCTAAGGGAGATCTTCTGAATTACATTGCTCATAGAAGCGATGTTGTTATTGCTGTTGCTATTGCAGCAATAATTGTCGTTATGATCATTCCTATTCCGTTTATACTCCTTGATCTTTTAATGACATTTTCTATAGGACTCGCATTGATTATTCTTATGTCTACTGTCTATTTAAGGAATCCTTTGGAAATGTCCTCATTTCCAGCCCTTCTTTTAATTACAACATTATTCCGTCTTTCCTTGAATGTTGCTTCTACTCGATTAATTTTGCTCCATGGTGACAACTTTGGAGGCAAACTTATTAAAGCTTTTGGACAATTTGTCCTTGGAGGAAATTATGTTGTTGGTATCATAATCTTTATAATTATCTTTATTGTTCAAATCAGGGTTGTAGTTGCTGGTTCTGGACGTATTGCAGAAGTTGCTGCTCGTTTTACCTTAGATGCTATGCCCGGTAAACAATTAGCTATTGACGCCGATCTTAATAATGGACTTATTGATGAGCTTGAAGCCACAAGAAGGCGCGAAGACCTTTCTCGTCAAGCTGATTTTTATGGGGCGATGGATGGTGCATCAAAATTTGTCAAAGGTGATGTGTCTGCAGGGATACTTATCACTTTTATTAATATTATTGGCGGATTTTTTATTGGTGTTGTCCAGTTAGGCATTCCATGGCAGAAGGCAGCCGCTATTTATACAATCCTTACCGTTGGTGATGGTTTAATAAGTCAAATTCCTTCAATCATTATTTCGGTTTCGTCAGGATTAATTGTTACCAGAGCTGCGGCTCGAGACAACCTGGGGGCTGAGCTTACTAAGCAATTGCTGTTTCGACCGAAAGCCTTGCTTATTGCTTCTGGCGTAATGTGTGCACTCGCGTTCTTAGGTTTGCCAACAATCCCTTTTCTTTTCATGTCGGGCATAGGACTGGGAAGCTATTATTTCCTCAATAAAAGTATGCAGCAAAGTACGGCAGCAGAAGATGAAACAACGGCGAAAGAGGAGGAAAAAGAACACGCTCCTCAAAATATGGAAGAGTTGTTACAAGAAGATCCTATGGAACTGGAAATTGGCTATGGTCTGATTGCGTTAGTTGATACAGCGCAAGGAGGCAGTCTTCTTGATAGAGTCACGCTTATTCGAAGACAGTGCGCTTTAGAACTTGGCGTTGTGGTACCTCCGATACGCATTCGTGACAATATGAAGTTAAAGCCTAACGAATATTCTATCAAAATACGAGGGGTAGAAATTACCAAGGGTGAACTTTTGGTAGATCATCTTCTTGCCATGAATGCGGGACTTGCCGAAGGGGATATCCCTGGTATTCCGACCAAAGAGCCGGCATTTGGTATGCCTGCAGTATGGATAAAGGAGTCATTACAACAGAAGGCAGAAAATCTTGGGTTTACGGTTGTTGATCCTACCTCAGTTCTTGCAACACATTTGACAGAGATTATAAAAAAATATTGTTATGAATTACTTTCGCGTCAAGAAGTAAAAAATATTTTAGATAGTGTAAAGAAAAGGACGCCCGCAGTGGTAGAAGATGTTGTCCCTAATCTTGTTAATGTCGGTGAAATACAGAAAGTTCTCAAAAATCTTTTAAAAGAAAGAGTGCCCATCAAAAATATGACTACTATTCTAGAGACGCTTGCTGACTATGCACCATATACAAAGGAGGCGGATGTTCTGACCGAATATGTCCGACATGCCCTTGCGCGAACCATTTCTCGACAATACCAGTCAGGAGATGGTAAAATAAAAGTATTAACATTAGATCCTCGACTCGAAGAATTTTTTGTTGCTTCAATTAAGAAAACAGAACATACATCGTACTTAGCTATAGAGCCTAAAAAAGCACAAGCAATTCTTACGGGCATACTTAAAGAAGCTGAAAAAATTGTTCAATTGGGAGAACAACCGATTATACTTTGTTCACCTCAAATACGAGGGCATGTTAAAAGATTTACTGAACGACAGATTCCCAATTTGATAATTTTATCGTATAATGAGATAGCAGCAGAAATTGAACTGGAATCACAAGGAGTGGTGACGGCATTATGATTATAAAAAAATATGAGGCACCGACAATGCAAAAGGCATTAGCAGCCGTCAAAAAGGACTTGGGCAGCGATGCAGTGATTTTGCATACGAAGACCCGCAGGAGGAATGGATTGCTCGGCCTCTGGGGCAAGGAGATGGTCGAAATTACTGCCTCACCTGATGCAAACTTACTTGAGAAACCACCTGTTTCAAATACGGGGAATCTTATTCGATATTATCAAAAAACCATGGGCGCTGAGAACAAAGAGGGGCAACAAGATAAATCACTCGATTTGAAATTTCTTCATAGTGACTTAAATGAAGTTAAATCACTTGTCGTTTCATTACTGAAACGTTCAAAACATAGTGATGTTTCTTCTTTAAGTGATGAATTGCTCGAATCATATCTCCTTTTGATTGAACATGAAGTCTCCGAAGAACTTTCAAAAGAAATTATACAGAAACTCCATAATGATTTATCAGGTGAAGATCTAAATAATAGAGAACTGATACGAACCTCCCTCATCAATACTATTAAGCGGATGATACCCTCTGTTGAACCTATTACATTAGGCAATCAAAATGGAGTTACAAAGATAGCCTTAGTAGGACCTACCGGTGTTGGAAAAACAACAACGATTGCAAAATTAGCCGCTGATTTTTCCTTGCGCCAAAAGAAAGATTGCGCTCTCATTACGATCGATACGTATCGCATTGCTGCTGTAGAACAATTGCGTACCTATGCAAATATTATTAATGTTCCACTCGAGGTTGTTCTTACTGCCAGTGAAATGAAACGAGCAATCGAGAGACATAAACATCGCGATCTTATTTTGGTTGATACGGCTGGACGCAGTCAAAAGAATGCACTTCAAATGTCAGAACTCAAGAGTTTTATTGAAGCAATCGAGCCAGATGAAACACATTTGGTTTTATCAACAGCGACAAGTTATAAAAATATTAGCGATATAATAGACCGTTTCAAAATGCTTGCCATTCATAAGATTATTTTTACTAAACTAGACGAGGCGGTCAGTTTTGGCCTTATTCTCAATGTGATGAACAAGTTAAATAGGTCACTTTCGTACATTACAACGGGACAGAATGTTCCTGATGACATTGCAATAGTTGATCCTCATAAGCTGGCACAATTAATTTTAGAAGGAGAAAAATAGTGCACATTGACCAGGCAGCCCGATTACGTGAAATTGTAAAGGCTGCAAACAGTTCTAAAATGGGAAGTCCCATCGTTACGGAAGAAATGCATGCCAAGATATATGCCGTTACCAGTGGGAAAGGTGGAGTTGGAAAAACAAATATAGCAGTTAATCTTGCTATTGCGCTTGCCAGAAAAGGGAAAAAAGTCACGTTAGTTGATTTAGACTTAGGTTTGGCGAATATTGATATTATGCTTAAGCTAACTGCTCCTTATAATCTTGAACATTTAATGTTGGGGCATAAAGAGATAGAAGATATTGTTATTAAAGGACCGGAAGGCATCAGTATCGTGCCTGGTGGATCAGGTTTGCCAAGTTTGACTGCTTTAAACATATCTCAACAAGAATTCTTCTTAAATAATTTTTATAAATTAACTAAAAATAATGATTTTCTTATCTTTGATACTGCCGCGGGTATTTCTGATAATGTTATCCGCTTTACACTTGCGGCGGATGAAATCATTGTCGTTACCACTGAGGAGCCGACTGCTATTACTGATGCGTATGCGCTTATGAAAGTACTCAGCCTAAGAAGTAAGGAAAGTAATATCAACATCGTTTTTAATATGATCAAAAGCCCTCACGATGCACATCGTTATTTTGAAAAGATACACGCAGTGGTAAAACAGTTCTTAGGAATTGAAATTTATAATTTAGGATATGTTGTTCATGATCCTTGTGTGAGTAAAGCAATTATGAGGCGCGAGCCATTTATTACTCAATATCCTTTTTGTGCTGCGTCAAAGTCAATAAAAGAAATTGGAAAAGAATTACTTTTAAAAGCGGCGCATAAAACTACGCTAAAACGTACTCTTGTGCAAAAATTCTCATCATTATTTTCTTGGTAAATTGTTAATGGCATCCTTGATGAACGGAAGTAGATTATAAAGAAGAGAGATTATGTTTTTTTTAAATGAACGGCTAATAGCTGCATTTTTATCAATAATTGCATTTTGTGTATCTTTTGCGGCAAGTTTGTATTATCAGGTTGCAATTCAGGCGGCATTATTTCGTAGTCTTATTTGCGCGTTTATTTTTATGTTTTTAGGAGCGCTGTTTGGTAAAGTTATCAAAAATTTAGTTGTCGAATCGTTTACTGCAAGGAAAGAAGAAACAGCAACAGAAACCGAGACCGAGACCGAGACCGAGTAAGGAGACCCCATAAGAATCAGGGGAGGAGTATTAAATATATCGGACGATGTGTTTTGTAAGGTTTATTTATTTGACAATACGAAATAGAATACGATAAAAGGAGAATACTACTCATGCGAGAAGATGCTAAGCTGTGGAGGCAATATAAAAAGTCCAAGACACAAAGTTTACGAGAAGTGCTTGTGAAGAAATATCTTTATTTGGTGAAATATGTGGCGGGTCGTGTTGCCATTGGTCTTCCTTCAAATATTGAGATTGGCGATTTAGTGAGTTATGGGATATTGGGACTGTTTGACGCAATCGAAAAGTTTGATGTAGAACAAGGTAATAAGTTTGAAACGTATGCGGTTTCACGTATCCGTGGTGCTATTATGGATGAACTAAGAAAACTTGATTGGGCACCACGCCTCTTACGAAAGCGTGCAAAAGAGGTTGAACGAAAATGTAGAGAATTAGAAGAAAAGTTTGGGCGTATGGCCACGGATGATGAGTTGGCACAGGCGTTAAATGTAAGTGTGGAAGACCTCAATAACATTTATAGTGAATTGAATTCTACTTCATTCTTATCACTCGATGAGGTTTGGCAAAATGACGATGGTAATAAGCCAATTAGTCGTCTGCAAACGATCGAGGATTCACTGATTACTAATCAATTACGGTATCTTCAAAAGAGTGAGTCGCGAGATATTATTGTGCATGCAATCAATGAGCTGCAAGAAAAAGAAAAATTGGTTATGGTTTTATATTATTATGAAAATCTTACCCTTAAAGAAATCGGGCAGGTATTAAACGTCTCTGAATCGCGTATATGTCAAATTCATACTAAGGTGATTATACGATTACGGAGTGTTTTGAAGAAGAAACTCGGGGATATCGTCTTGGAGACATAGTGCAGTGGATGCAGTACGTATTATTGATTTATGGCAAGTCATTTTACAAGAACCGCGCGTTGCCCAAGCAGAAGCTGCGTTACTTATGCAAGGGGAACTTGAGCAGTTTATCGTTGATAAAAACATTAAACAACAGCAACGGCTAGCTCGAAAAACTATTCAAAAGACATTGCGGGAAGAAGGTCAACTACTTATTGTACCCGATCGACGCGGTGGAGGGGACAAACCTGCTGTTCGAATGTTGCAGAGAAAAAAAAAGGATCGAACGAAAAGGCAAGCGACAAATAAAACTATTGTTAATGCACATCACGTCGACATACATGCGTAAGAGGTAAAACAGTATGAGTTTACAATTTTTTTGTATTTTATGTTTGATTAACCTTTTTTCATTAGCAATTGTTTCTATAATAATGCTTTTTTACTTGAAAAAGAATGAAGTTCAGGCACGTAATAGCGTCATAGACGACTTAAAGCAGCAGGAGAAAAAAATGGAATCAGTGCTTGATGAAATCTCAAATGTTGCCGTACGTTTGTATGGAGATATTGAACATAAGGAGAAGGAATTAGAACGCATGGTTAATGAGGTAAAAGAGAAATGTGCATTTCTTAATAGGCAGCAAGACAACAGTATCTCTCATAATAGTACAACGTTCCCTAATCAACGCGTAGGATCTGATAAAGAAAATAACCCCATTCATTCTGAGCACGAGTCAATTCAGGAAAAAGTGTATACGTTGTCAGACCAGGGATTTAATATTCTAGAAATAGCGAAGATGGTGAGCAAACAAAAAGGGGAAATAGAATTAATATTGAATTTGCGCAAGGTACACACAAAAAGCCATGAATACAGTAGCCAGTAAAGCAACAATCCGGGCTTCACGGCACCGTCTCAAGGAAATCAGCGAGAGACTTCAGGTTGGCGATTACATTGTCGTGACCGTAAAACGTAGCCTTGGAGAGGGAAGATATATTATCGGATTCAATGGATTAGACTGTATTGCATTATTTAATGGTATGCTTCAAAAGGGAGAAGAAATATATGCAGTTGTGCAATCATTTAAGCCACATATTGTTTTTAAATTGATTTCTCGAAATAGTAATATAACAAAACGTGTAACTGAACTTGAAAAAATAATTGCATCACATCAAGAGAACATGCAACTGCAACCGTTTGTAGGGACGATGATACGAACTATCAGTAGGCTTGTTAAAAAAGGAAAATCACCTTCAAACACTATGTATGATGCTGAGAAGCTTTGTCGCGTGCTTGACACATTAATTGGGACTATTAATGATCAAGTATGGTATCTCGAGCAATCAATAATACATAAAAAAAGTTTTGATCACGAAGTGAAAGAAAGTTTTATCCCATTATGTACATTAGAACAGTATGGCCCAATTTTGTATGATTGTCTGAGAGCATTGGATTCATTAAGTATGATGCAGACACCGACCTTTCTCATGCAATTAAAACAGGAATGTGAAGATTTTATGGTGTATAAAGAATTGGAAAGAGGAATAAAAGAAAGGAATATGATGCAGGGAAGATGGTATACCCAAATTCCTTTCTATTATGAGGATTATTATGGCACGTTTGAGCTTCTTTTACAAAAAGACGGAATGGAAAATCACAGAGGCGAATTGGGGGTCCATCACAGAGAAAACACGTATTTTAAAATAGCTATTATGGTGCATCAAAAAAAGATTACCCTGCATGAAAGTGATGAAGAGAAAAAATCAATGCTGGGTGAAAAGATTTTGACACTGGTAATAGCAAGATTGAAAGAATGTGGTTGGGAGTTAATTGTCGGTAACGATAAAGGGAGACATATTTATGATAAACAAACCCCGCGCTCTAAACCGCTCGTTGTTAATGTTAAACTTTTACAGAGTTTTACCATTGTTGCATAAGGTTTTGTTTATTAGTCTATCAATGTATGTAATAGAGAGAGATTGAATTTTATAATGTAATGTGATATAGTTTGACCATATTTGAACATACTAGCATATATATACGTAACTGATTGTAAATAAACAAGTTAAAAAAAATTAACAATTCTTTTTAAAGAGACTAAAGTTTGCTTTTTTTTAGTCGTTATACATTCTGCAAGGACATATAAGAGAAAGAGGTGAGAACAATGTCAATAGGACAAATTCAGCCAGACGGAGGAGTCAATCCTCTTAAAGATCAGCATGTTGATCAAGCATCAAAAAGTAAAAAAGCAGATGGCACAGCGGAGAAAGCAAAACTTGGGGGAGATAGTGTGGAACTCTCAGATCGTGCTAAATTATTTCAAGAGATTGATCACCTAAAAAAGGAATTAGTAAATATTCCGAGTCCGAATGAAGGAAGAATTAACGAACTCAAGGAAGCAATCGCAAATGGAACACTCCTGAATGATGAGAGTATTAATGCAACTGCTCAGCGATTGGCAGACCAATTGTTTTCCTAGGACCTACGCACGATATTAAATACATAATAGAGTGTTAAATAATAAAAAAAAGGTGGGAATATACATTCCCACCTTTTTTTTATTTGCCTAATATTTCATACACACACTTATGTTTTTTTGCTACGCAAGCCACACAAGCGTATCCACTTTTGTATTGGCTCAAGGTTCATAAAAAGTTTCCAAATAAGCTGACTGCGGAAGTTTTCAATCATAAGAATTGTTATGCCCTGATCGATTGCAAGATATTCCCGTGCGTACCAATTTTTATCTAGATTAAAAGCATCTTTAAATCCATACGGACCATACAAGCGATTCTTTTGTTTTTCATACATGTGAGCTAACGCATCGAAAGATTCATTTGGTGTAAAAACGATCGAGGAAATTGCGCCATACGGAGCTATCGTTCCGTCATGAATAGGATTGCCTGGTTCTGCGCCGTACGCTTTATAACCCTGTGGTCCTAAACATGCCGTCAGTCCCCAATAGTTATCTTCGTACGTTTTAAAATGTTGTGCATTCCGTTTGCAGAAATTTTGATTAGCCTGTGTCGCATAGATAGAGTTATCAAAATAGTTAATATCGAGGTCATAGAGTTCGCGAAAATCGATAAACGCATGCGAAAACTGATACGTAAACAATGGACCCGGCACCGTATAGATAATTCGTTTACCATCGACGTATTCTTCAAATCGATTCCATTCCTGCCATGCTGATGGAGGAATCGGATGGGTTGGCGAGCCAATTGCTAAGGCTTGAAGGATAAGATGTTCACTGTACGAATCCCAATAGTAGGGAAGTATGCCGCTTTCTGGCTTATACCCGTGTGAGAGAAGATTTGATGAGGAAAGAAGCCATTTCCATTGTACATTTTCATACAACTCATGCGCCATACGCTCGATCTGTGTTCCCTTAAAGTATTCACCTGCAAGGAGCACGCCAGCGATAAAAAGCGCTGTATCAATCGACGAAACCTCAGATCCCCATGCACGCCTTCCGGTACGAGGATCAACAAAATGGTAATAAAAACCGTTTTTCCCCTGCACCTTTTTTTTAAAGGTAGTTAAAACAGTTTTTATTCGCTTGTAGGCATTATCTTTTGTTATCCAGTTATTATGTGCCGCAACCACCACTGCAGCTACGTAAAATCCCACCCCGGCAATCGAACAGGGTGATCCTGGAGCAGATGAATCTTGTGTCAGACCAGTCTTCTGAGGCGTGTAATCAAGAAAATATTTTAATGAATCCTTTTCTACCTTTTTGATGAGAGCGAAATCAATTTCTGCCTCCACACATGGTTGACCGGTGAGAAAAAGGAGCAGTACTATAATGAAAATACGAGTAAAAATGTTACATTCCTTTGTATACATTTGATGTTGTATAACGATTGAGTTCTTGTTGAAGTTCATTAGTGCTTTTGTTAAACATTTCTTGTGAATAACCCTGTTTTTCAAGATCATTCCCTAACTGTTTAACCAGTACTTTTATTTTTGAAAAAGAATAGTCAAGTCCACCAATCATGGAGTTAAGAACAGGAATAATGTCTTGTGCGTGGTCATTCTTGCGCAGATGAACACGTAACTTCAGATTGCCGTTTTTAATCTCTTGAAATGTTTTTTGAAATCTGAATAAAGGGCCTGCAACCCTATGAGTAAGAAAAATAGTCCCGAACGCAATGAAGAGGAAAAGAAAAAATATTTTTAAAGCGAGTTCTTTATTATTTTGCTTAAGTGTTTCTTGTAATATTTCTTTTTCGCGGGCACTTAAAAGTTCTACTTCGCCATAATCTGATAACCGACCGCTGGTTTCTTCCGGTTGAGCATAACGCGCTCTTTCATAGTCACGCAAGCGAGATGCCATCTCAAGTCTGTTTTTTATGCTATAATTAGAAAATTCTTGTACGACGACATTCCAGATGCCGAATGAAAGGCACAGAAATGAAGCCAAACTAACAATGGTTAATGTAGCAAAAATATACAATGAATACCGTAGCTGTAGTTTCTTATTGATTAGATACTGTCTTCGTCTATGGGGATTTTTGAACATGGCATATACTCCTATTTTACCGTTTATGACTGACGTTTCTTTATTCTTTTTAGCTATCTAATTATAGACTACTCTTAAACTTAGTGTCAATAACATATAGGCGTATACTATCTTTGCATGCCGATACGGTAAGAATTGAGCCCAGCCTTGACGGAGAAGGTACAATAGTGCAATGGAGAAATTAGCACACTTTTATGAAAACAACCCCTTTTGATATTATTGTCATCGGTAGTGGACATGCCGGTACTGAAGCTGCTTTAGCAACTGCTCGCATGGGATGTCATACTGCACTTATTACACTGAGAAAGGATACTATTGGTGTGCTTTCCTGTAACCCCGCAGTTGGTGGTATTGGTAAAGGACAGCTGGTTAAGGAAATTGATGCATTGGGCGGGGAAATGGCAAAAGCGACTGATTATGCTGGCATTCAATTTCGTATACTGAATGCATCACGTGGTGCTGCTGTTCATTCATCACGGGCCCAAGTTGACCGTACTCGTTATGCACGCTATATGCAAAATAGTATCAAACGGGAGAAGGCGGTTACGGTTATTGAAGGTATGGTTGTTGACTTACAAGTGGTGAATAAAAAAATTACCGGGGTGAAGCTTGCGAGTGGTGAAATACTGAGTACGCGCGCAGTCGTTTTAACACCGGGGACTTTTTTAAATGGTCTTATTCATATTGGTTTACAAAGTTTTCCTGGAGGACGAATTGGCGAAAAAGCCGTGTCAGAACTTTCATTATGTTTGAAGGATTTAGGGGTTACCTTACTGCGATTTAAGACGGGCACCTGTGCGCGACTTGATAAAAGGACAATTGATTTTTCGAAGTTAGAACCACAATACGGTGACAAAAAGCCAATCCCTTTTTCGATTACAACGAAAAAAGTGATTAAGAAGCAACTCCCGTGTTACATTACCTATACGAACCAAAAAACGCACGATATTATACGGTCTGGTCTGGATAGATCACCGCTCTATAGTGGTGTTATTAAAGGAACCGGCGTGCGGTATTGTCCATCTATTGAAGATAAAATAGTTCGGTTTAGCGATAGGGACCGTCACCAAATATTTTTAGAACCTGAAGGGGTACGATGCGTTGAAGTCTACCCGAATGGTATATCGACCAGTCTTCCTGAAGATGTTCAACTCACGATGATACATTCTATTACCGGACTTGAGAGGGCAGAGGTGATTCGATTTGGGTATGGTATAGAGCATGATGTAATAGAACCGACACAACTCTATCCGACTCTTGAATCTAAACACATTGTGAATCTCTACTGTGCCGGACAGATCAATGGAACAACGGGATATGAAGAAGCAGGGGCACAAGGATTGTTTGCAGGCATTAATGCAGCATTACGTGTTCAAGGAAAGGAGCCGTTAATTCTTGACCGATCGACAAGTTATTTGGGTGTTCTTATTGATGATTTAGTAACCAAGGGTACCAATGAACCATATCGGATGTTTACTTCACGTGTTGAATATCGTTTGGTTTTACGAGAGGACAATGCAGATCGTCGGTTAGGTAAAATTGGGTATGATGTTGGATTACTTTCCACAGCGCGTTACAAAGCTCTTGAAGAAAAGAATGAAAAAATTAAAGAGACGATGGATCGTTTTCGCACTATGAGGATCAAACCAAAAAATGCAAATGATATTTTAGAAAAGCATACTATTGCGTTGCTTAAGGCATCACCAACAGCGGAAGAATTTCTGCGGCGTCCTGAAGTCAATTGTGATCTTGTAAAAAAAATAATTCCGGAACTTTCATCAATTGATACACAGGTGCTTCGACAGGTTGAAATACAGATCAAGTATGCGGGCTACATTGAACGGCAGTTGCGCCATATAAAACAGTTTAAAGGCCTTGAAAAGACAAATATACCTCAAGAATTTAATTATCATAACATGGCTGGTCTCTCACGTGAAATTCAGGAGAAACTTTCAAAAATGAGGCCGGTCTCTCTTGGGCAAGCCAGTCGCGTTTCTGGTGTAACGCCGGCAGCGATTATGATATTAATGATACACCTTAAAAAATATTGGGCAGAAACGAAACAGAAGACAGAAGACGGAAGGCAGAGGACAGAATAATTTCCGATATCTAATAGGGGGACATTGTCCATTTGTTTCGCAATATTTGCAAAGCCGTTTTCTATATTACCAAGGAAAGCCTATGGAGCGCTATTATAAATTTTCTCAGTATTTGCGTAAGCAGTTTGGATGTCGCGTGCAAAAAGTTACTGTTGACGCGGGATTCTCATGCCCGAATCGTGACGGAAAGCTCAGCACCGAAGGGTGTGTTTACTGTGACAATCGTGGTTTTAGTTTCAATACGCGGCTGCCGGCGCGTTCTATTGAGGAGCAGATTACTGAAGGTATAGCGGCTGGTCGGGAACGTTTTAAGGCAGAAAAATTTATGGTGTACTTTCAAGCTTTCACAAACACCTATGCAACGCTTGATGTTCTTAAGAAGCGATATGATGCGATACGACAGTTTGACAATGTAGTTGCTCTTGCCATTGGTACCCGTCCTGATTGTGTAAATGAAGAAATTTTAGATCTTATTGATTCATATTCTCAGGATTACGAAGTATGGCTTGAATATGGCCTTCAATCAATTCATGATACAACGCTGACTCAGATTAACCGCCATCACACCTTTAACGATTTTTTTAATACAGTGAAATTAACAAGGAGATATAACAATATTAATATTTGTGTACATATTATTTTAGGACTGCCGGGGGAAACAGAAGATGATATGATAAAAACGGCTGTTGCTTTGGGTGATCTTAAGGTGGAAGGAGTAAAAATCCATCCATTACATGTGGTTAAAGGAACAAAACTTGAAGAGCGTTACCATGAGGGACTCTATGTACCGCTAACGTTAGAAAAATATGTAAAAATTGTTAAGGATGTTTTAGAATGTTTATCACCACAGACGGTCATTCAACGAATAACGGCAGATTGTCCTTCCGATATGCTCATTGCACCGCTCTGGATACGTGAAAAAGCAAATGTTTTAGGGAAGATAGACGAATTGCTTGCACACTATGACAGTTTTCAAGGAAAGCAATATCATACTTCTTTGTAATATATAATCTAAAAAAAACGAAAAAAGTTATATAAGTTGTTTCTATATAATGAGTTATAGCACGCTAATCAATGCAGTCCATCCCTTGAAAAAACTAAAGCGGCGTGTTATATTTTATTGTAGTTAAAAGAGTTACCTAAAATTAGATAGCCGGGGTTATTTGTAATGCTCAGTGTGTGCATTATAAATGACCCCGTTTATCTTTAGGAGTGTTGTTTCTTTTACGCAGTGAATGTGGATTAAGTATACACGTGGTGAAATGATGAATAGATACCGCTCAGAAACAATTCAGAAGCGACTTTTGCAAGTTACCGCAATGATCACTCTCTGTCTTTTTACGTGGACAACGGTGATTTTTGCAGATCCGGCAGTGGTGTATCGAATTAACGTTTCTGAAGCGAATGGTAAAGTGAAGGAACGATATAAGGGATCATCTGAAAAAACAATTATTTATATTCAAGATGCGCATGCTTCGTTTGAAGCACAAAGTAATATCGCAAAATTGATCGAACAGCTTGTTAGCAAAGAAGAGGTTCATACCGTATCGATAGAAGGTGCCGTCGGACATCTCGATATGAAACCATTTCGCTCCTTTCCTATTCAAAATGCACGCGATCGGGTGTCATATGATTACATGAAGAAAGGACTATTTTCAGCTTCAGAATTTAGTGCTGTTAGTGCAAAAGAGGAATTTAATCTTTTTGGAGCAGAAGATAAGACTCTTTTTCATGATAATTTTCAAATCTTTTATCAGACCGTAATGAAAAGAGAAGAAATCCTCACGCAGCTTACCGAGATTGAGTCGTTTATTAACATTATCAAAGAAAAGGTTTACTCTCCAGAACTGAAAGAATTTGATCATCTTCTTGCAGATTATAATGCAGGCTTTGTAGACCTCATTGCCTTTATTACTCAGCTATTCAAGCAATCTCAGAAACTTTTCTATAATGATTTATTACTGTATCCGAACGTGTGCCAATTGCGCGAAGTATTAATACTTGAGCAACGAATAAATTTTGATGCTGCACGCCACGAACGGGATGTGATTCAAGGGGAAATTATTCAACGTTTTCCTCAAACAGGTGACGAAAGGAAAAAATTTCTTTCCTTTTGTGAGCGATATAATAAAGAAAAAATAACTGAAACTGAATTCACCCAAGTAGTTCGGGGGTATGCGTACAAATATTCAATAGACATTACTGCTTTTAAACATTTTAATGAGCTGCTTTCCTATCTTGAAAGTTATCGCAGACTTGATTTTTCAGAATTAATTCTTGAGGTGTGGCGGATTGCAAAGGATATACAGGAACGGCTTGCTCAAAACATTGAAGAGCGAGAGCTGATTCAGTGTTCTTTTACCTTCACCCTCCTCAAAAAATTATGTAAATTAAGAGCCATCAATGAGGAGGTGGCATATTTTTATGAACATAAAGAGGAGTTTGATATTGTAGGATTAAGTACATTTCTTAAGCAGATAGCACACAAATATACTATTCCCTATAGATTGCCCGATGAAAGTTTCGAGATAGATGATATTGTTCATAATGTTGAAATATTCTATCAACTAGCAAACGCAAGAAATAAAGCATTAGTAGACAATACCCTTGCTGAAATGACAGAACGTGAGGAGAATGTCAGTCTCCTTATCGGCGGCGGCTTTCATACAGAGGGAATTACCAATGAATTGAGAAAAAAGGATATTAATTATCTAGTTATTACCCCAACCGTTTCTTCCCTTAAGGAGGATATTCCATACCTCGAGAAAATGACGGGAAAACTTTTTCCTCTTGCTCCGCAGCTGACAAGCAATATCGTTATTAGTACGGTGTATAACAAATTAATTGATTCGGCGGGCAGCTGGAAGTCGTTTGTTGATGAATTTGATGAAGTCGGCACCGCTGAAGCAATTGTTCAGCAACTGCAAAATTTAGAAGGCGTTGATGAATTAGAGCTCCTTAGAAATCTTGATGACCTTAAGAAGATAGGTAATTGGAGCGCGATTGTCGCAACAGTAACTGATATCCTTCAAAAGTTTCTACAGGAAAAAAAGTTAGAGCCGACACGTGATAATATTGTAGCGGTGCTTCGTGATACAAAGTTTCATATTTCTCTCCAAGATGCTTTGAAAAGTTTTTTTAGAGAAAAAGCTACAGAGGTGAAAAAAGAAGGGCAAGAGGGAATCGATCAAGTAGAAAAAAATGATGATTTCAGCGAAACCTGGATACTCGTGGAAGAGATGTTAAGACAAGGGAGCAAAGGGAGCCAGAATAAAATAAATAAGTTTCGAGAGCAATATAGCCATCTTGACTGGGAAAGAAAACATATATCGATAGATATTTTATATCGTGATAATCCAATACTGAGTCGGGTTAATACCGCATATCCCAAAATTCAGAATTATGTGCAACGTACCACAGTTCCACCACCTATCATGGTGGTTTATGAAAATGGCATCTATCGAATCAGAGATGGCTATCACCGTGTTGTGGCGGCACGAGTAAAAGGGGAATCGACGGTAGACGCATTTATTACGGTTTACAAACAGAGAGCAGAGAGACTTCTTGAGCAATCGATCAGAGAATTAAATCTTACATTATACCATTTTTCTCTGCTATGGGATGCTGATATTAGAACTATCGGTGATTTAGTCCAGAAGACAGAAGATGAGTTATTGATGATTCAGAATTTTGGGCGTAAGGCATTGAATGAAGTAAGAACAGCACTTGCTGAATTAGGATTATCGTTGAAAATAAAATCTAAAATGACATTCAAAGGGCTGACAGCACTAAAACCCGAAGAATTTTTCAACGTGTCTATCGAAGAGTTAAACCTGTCTGGGCGATGTCGTAATAGTTTATGGGACGCTGATATTAAGACTATCGGTGATTTAATCCAGAAGACAGAAGATGAGTTATTAATAATTCAGAATTTTGGGCGTAAGGCATTGAATGAAGTAAGAACAGCACTTGCCGAATTAGGATTGTCGTTAGGGATGAATCGTGCTGTTTTGTCTTTAGACGATAAAGATGCAGCTGCGATGGGAAAATCACAAAAAGAAGATGAGCAAAAACCGACTCTATTTTCAGAAGAAGTTACATTAGTGAAGATGTTAGGTGTTGTAGAAACAACTACCAAGCATATGGAACGTTTACAATATGATGATCCAACGCAGACAATGGGTGTGCGAGACGCTACGGTGACTCCATGGGGACAACGGCTTTATCCGGTTATTCTTTCAATGCTCTCCTTCATGCTTATTAAACAGCTCCAGGAAGAATTTGGTGCAGATTTTGTCCGCGATGGATATGTGTTTGGTTCAGTTGCAACAGATGAAGCCGCCCAATATTCAGATGCTGATATGTATATCCAATTTTCAGAACTCAGTGAGCAATGTATGCGTGTTCGAGATCGGCTATTTGAACTCGAACGCATTTTGTTGCAGAAATTATCTGAAGCGGGCGTAAAAGGTATATCCAGAATAGTTGATAGACAAGTTAGTATGATCCGTCAAGTACCAACGCCGGGTGATAAGAATATTAAAAATTTAGTGAATGAAAAATTGATTCAATGGATAAAACATGAATCGAGAACCAATGTTCGTGAATTATTATCTCAGTATTGTAAGAATTATTTAGCTGCACTGTCGGCAGAGGAGGAAAAGCCCGACAGTGGTGCGATTGGAAAGTTTGTCGAACACGAAAACTTTCCGGTTGAAGGGGATGCGGAGGGAAAGGTTACAGGAGTGCTCGAAAATATCGAAACAGGGGAAGATATCATATTGAAACAGGTTAAACAGAGACGCGCACCGCCGGAGCTTGTTCATTCGTTGTTAGGAAAAGTTGAACAACATATCATCAATGCCAACCTTACCCGTCAAGAATCTGCTCTCCTTTTTTCGATTATTAATCGATTTAAACGAGAAATACCTGATTACATTATTCTTACCCAGGCAGGAGGGAAAGGATTATTTGGCTTTGCCAAACCGAATATTTTAGTTATTGATCAGGAAATCATACATAATCCTCTTTCGTTCCTCCATGAAATAGTTGAATATGTCAACCATATCGATCCTACCGTGGTCAAGCAAATGGAACAGTTACTCAACGAGAGCGGTAAGGAATGGCTTAGTATACATGAAGAAAAATATAAAGCCCTCAAACGGCATGATTATTTTATGAACAATCGTGCACATTTTGTTATGCGAGCATTTACTCGACAGGTATTTAAAGAGAAAGATGTAGCCTTTACTGATGAAATAAAAGAGGGAATCTTTCTTACTGATGAAGAAAGGGAAGAATTTGCGTTGTATGAAAAGAAAGGATACATAGAAGCAAGTGAACTGAATGGAGAACGAGTATATCTTGTTCCAAATTCCGAAGAATCACTTAATGAGGCCCCACTATATGATACCGGGAGTAATAAAAAAGAAACACTAGAAATGGCGCGGCAGGTTGGGTTACCAAACGTGGACATACGAGAAATTAAACACTTTGGTATGTTGTATGCATGGTTAGAGATGAAAGGAACCGCTGCTGCAAACACACTGATTGAAATTATTAAAGAAATAGAAGAAGGTGATGTGACAGCACTCGACAAAATCAAGGGTAAAGGAAATTTATTGCCCGAAGTAAAGAAAAAAGTAAAGGAAATATTGCTCAAAAAGCAATATGACTTACCACTTGCTGATCAATTAGCATTTCTTAAAACAACTACTGATTATAATGATATAACCCCCTATATAGAGCGATTCCTTAAAGAGAAGAAGGATGCGTTATATCCAATTAATGAAAAGACCGGCCGGGCAGACGGTATCATTCAACTCGATTCTGATAAGCCGTATCTCATTATTCCTGACCTCCATGCCCGCCGTGAACAACTCGTTGAATTACTGTTTACTTCGTTGGAGAAAGTCATTGCTGAAGACAATAGAGCATATTATGCGGCATGGTTTACAGAACAGGATTTTCAGAAAACCATACTCGAACTATTAAGTGAAAGAAAAATACAGGTGATCCAACTTGGCGATTTGATGCATTCTGAAAAAAAAGAGGTTTGGAACAGTGGCACTGGTATTTTTCCGCACGAATTGGTTAAAGGAAACTTTAATGTCCTGAAAGATGAAACACCCCGAATGGATAAAGAAATGACCGACGGATTAGGGGTGGCAGCAATCGTGATGCTCCTTAAGCAAACATTTCCTGACAATTTCCATATTTTAAAAGGAAATCACGATAATATAAATAATGTATATAATAAAGAAACAGATTCTTTGGATGAAACGGCGGAAACTTTTGATAAGGAAACCGGCAATTCTTTTGTGATGAAGGGATGGGCACTTTTAACTCAGACGGGCAAACTCTGGGGTGATAAGCGATTAGGTACCGATTTCATGAATGCCTATGCGGAATGGGAAAATCGGCTCCCTATTTTTGCTATTGGCAAAAATTTTACAGCCTCGCATAGCGAGCCTGCTGATACACACCAGAAGGAAGAAATCAATGAGCGGACCGGACGCATTGTCTATAATTTTACCTGGGCCCGCAAGGAAGATGAGAAGAAACGAAGAATATTCGGCACACATGTTATACCCGTACTTCAGAATATATTTCAAGCTGCGTGGGGGAAGAAGGCTCATATCAGCGGTCATGACACTATTGGCATTAATGATGGAATCAAAGATATGGTCGATGATAAACGGCTTTTGATCGTCAATCATAAAGAACAGTTAACCGCCCTTTTTGTCAAACCAACCGATATTTTTAATAAAGATGCATGGGAGAAAATAGTAATACCCACTCCTGAGAAAACACACATAAGCGCTGAACGGCGTACTCTGCTGGGTGATGAAAGTGGGTTTGCGAATTTAGGGGCAATGACACTCATGAGGGTGCTTATGGGATTAGGGCTTATTGCGTTTAAAAAACCGCTCTTACTCGTTGGCATTATCGGTATAGTGTGTATAAGTGTAATACGGGTACGAACAGTATCTAAAGGAAGTGTAAAAATCGTATCTCAATTTGACACTGAAAAAGAACAGAATAGCGATGTGATCGTCTTCCGTAAGACAAAGGATCGGCGAAAAGGGGATATACTTATGTACATAACCTCTTTAAAGGAAGGAGATGAGTTAAAAGTTGCGAATGTATGGGGTGCGGGGGAACACATGCAATATCGAACGATTTCGCATGCAACAGTACTCATATGCAGAGGGAAAATAGAAAAAGAGGATGGCACCGTAGAAGAGGTGTATAGCACTGTTTATGTAGACCCTCAAAATTATGAAGACGAGCTTGAGAGTGTTCGGACTGAATTCGAGGAACGCAATATACGAATTACCTATCTCGGCATTTGTCCGACAATGGATAATGAAAAAAATGAATTACAAAACAGGCGGATTGTTAAAGCAGCTATCAATACGATCAAACCTACATACACAATTCATTTCCCGAATATTTTAGGCTTTACCGCTACAGTAACACCAGCACAGATTGATTTTTATGTCAAATCACGATTTGGAGCGGACGAGTGGAAAACGATACCATGGAAACGGTTTGAAGGTGTTTGGTATAAACGGTGGCTAAAGAAACTTAGGGAAATATTTTCAAGGAAACAATCAAACCCCGCACTTCTTGAAACAGATACACATAGTCCAAGGGCAACAACATCGAGGGAAAATGATAAAAGGAAATCTCCCGGTAATAATTTACGAAAATTATTTGTTCCACCAATACCTGATGCAGAGCTTGAACAGATGATAGCAGCTGACGGTGTGATTACAGTCGATAAGGATACATTTGAAGATGTACTGTCTCGTCAAAAAAGATACAACGAAATTTTGCAGCTTATTAAACCTTCTATCGATACATATCAGGATATTAATTTTGTTATTCTAACGCACGATGATATGCGTTTTCGTGATGGGCTGATACTTGATCAGGGATTTATCGATAAGAAAGGACAAAAGAATATAGTTCTGCATAGTAATGTATTGCAGAATGCACAGCAGTACGATAGTGGTAGGATAGATAGAGACGGCGCTTATATCATTAATGAATTGGTGATTCCTCATGTTATACGCGATATTGAACGTGACGCACACGTTGATGATATCTCACTAGCAGAGTTTCAACGGGTAAAAGACTTTTGGTTCAATCATATTGCAGAACAAAGAGCTGATGAAACGTTACACATTAACGAACAGTTAATTGATCCGTATGTCTATCAAAAATTGAAAAAAGATGAAAAGTTGATTATCGTCTGTAAGGAAGATGAATACCGGCGGTTTCATAAGGCAGTAGAACCGATCCTTATGCAGTTTGCGCCGTACGTAGATTTTCGGTTAGTTGAAAATAAAAAATATGAAAAAGAACTTTCGACACTTGTAGAAAATGGCGAGGTCGATCAAACTATTATTTTAGTCCCTACTGAAGAAGCGCTTGTGACACCCAGTCCCTTAGAAATGCAGTTTCAACGTCTCATTTTAAAGCCAAGCAGTGCAAAACATTTCATTGTTTTTATTTCTATCCTTAAAGCATTAGTAGCTATGATTAACGCAGACGATCAGGTTAATACTCTAAAACTTGTAGGTGATTTTATTACTCCGGAACGGAACATTCTCCGCATTGATGATGAAAAAATAGCCGGTCTTATTAGTGAGGCTCTTGAAAAGCATGTCAAGCAACGGATGATTGCCATAGCGGCATAAAACAGCGAACTTCTCATTCCTCTTATACTAACCTTCGTCGTATCTTGCGTGATACCAAAGGCTTTCTCTTTATCATGCCACTTTAAACTTGATAAAAACCACGATATTGGTACAATACTGGACAAGCAGAAAATAAAATAATATGTGTAATCTAAGAATAAGAGATGTAACTACTTAAGCAAAGGTGAAACAATCATGTGCGGTATAGTAGGATATGTTGGAGGAAAAAAAGCGGCTCCGATCTTAATCGATGGTCTTATTCGTCTTGAATACCGAGGGTATGATTCCAGCGGTATCGCAACAATTGATGAAAAGCTGAATGAAATAGCCCTGGTAAAAGAAAAGGGAAAGATAAAACAATTAGTCGATAAGTTAAAGGTACGCGAGTGTAAAGGATCGATCGGCATTGGTCATACGCGATGGGCGACCCATGGAGCACCTTCCAGTATCAATGCACATCCACATCTTGATGAAAGTAAACGGTTTGCAGTTGTTCATAACGGCATTTTTGAAAATTTCCAGGAAATTCGATCTGAATTAATAAGCGAAGGATATGTTTTCCTTTCCGAGACTGATACTGAATGTGCAGTCCATTTAATTCGGAAATATTATCGGAACAGTTTGAAAGATGCGGTTGAACGGGCGGCTTCTAAATTAAAAGGATCATTCGTTATTTTGGCTATGTCACTAGAAG
>JAHJGZ010000115.1 GCA_018823795.1 Candidatus Omnitrophota bacterium | reverse complement strand
TATCAATCAGCTCCATGCGGTAGCCCATACGTGCATATGCCTCATGCACTTTACTATTACTTTCTTTGGCCTCCTCTTCGTTTTGTGAACCGATAATAAGAGCCAAATCTTTTGTTACCGTATGTTCTGTCCAGAATTTAAGAAATTCATCCGCATCTGACAAATAAGTATAGAGCTCCTTCTCTTCTTTGGTGACCACTATTTCTTTTACACTCTCCTGTATATATCCGTTTTTACCTTCTAAATTTCTATCGAGATACGCCATATATGCGCGTATCCGTTTGTATGAGGCTGTTTTTGCATATGAGGTTTTAAATGCCTTTCGAAAGGTAACACGAAATTTTAAGAAATCATACAATGCCTGATATCCCTTATGTTGTTCATCAATATTAAAATGACTGTTTATAATGCTTTTAATTTCTTTTTCACCCGCCACAAATGCTTTATAATTTTTTGTTCCTCTAAATTCAGTGAATTTTTTCTTAAGCTCTGCGTGATTATTAAACTCCGTAACTATTTGGGGTACATTTAATTTGTTTAAAGAATCCTGAAGTTCGGAAGGTAATACATTCAATAGTGTTTTATCCTCTTTGCTCAACTTTCCATTTCGTATAATTTTCCCATATACCTCTATAATTTTTTTACGAGTCTCATCAGAATCTGCACTTCTATATCCATCTTCGCTTTCAATCCCAAACGTGTGTTGCATAAACTCCATGATTTCTTCTATGACCTGCCGTTCACTGACTACTTGAAAATAATCTTTATTGCTAACTCCTTTACTAAAAAATAGGCTTAACCATTGCTCAATATCCTCATCCTTTTTCCCTTCATACGCTTCGGTCATTTTCTTAATTACCTGTTGATTACTCATTAAACAATGGTTTAAAATCTCACGAAATCGCTTATACGTTTTATCCTTTTCTCGTTTCTTATCCGATGTGTCCTTATCAAAACCAAGGGCAAGATCAACACTGTCTTTTATTCTTCTGATTTGCTCTATTGATAACGAACAGGTGGTAAAAACCTTCTCTAAGAATTCCCTTGCTTCTGCGCTCTGCAAAACGCTTTCTACCTCCTCATCCACCTCACCGAGTAAGAACGTAAACACCGCTTCAACTTCTTCCTCAGTAGAAATGGTAATAAGATAATTAGTGAAATCACGATTAAACCCTTCGCTTTTTAAAAGTTCATCTTTGCTTATTTCCTTATCTTCGCCGATAAACTCCTCGAGATTAATTGTTTCTGTATCACTTTCGCGCTCATTATAGAGCCGAATAATCTTCTGGACCCCATTCTCTCCATATTCATCCAGCCGCTCAGCGATATCTTCCTCTTCCTCTTGTTCTTTCTGGAAGGCTGGATGTTCTTTTATCACTGCTATAACCGGCGGGCCTCGTTTTTGAGTTTCTTGTTGCTCTCTTGTCATCAGGAGATAGTTGACCTCAAGAGCAAGTGCACAACTCACTCTATGGTCATGCAGGACAGCAATTACATCGGCCTTTAATCCCTGAATAAGCTTTGATACCTTTTTCTGTTTTTCAACAAAATTAGTGTTAAATGCTTTCATTTGGCTTGTATAATCTTTTTGTCCTCCTATAGACGCATCAGCATACATAACCGGTGTATTCAATACTGTATCTCTTGCTGCTTCATATTGATTAAATCTCTCAATGTATTTCTTCCCAGCCCGTGATTCGCTAAACTCATCTAATTGACTAAGAATGTTCTGTAAAACAGTCTGTATTTTTTTATCCAATACTGTCTCAGCCTTAAATTCATCTAAGAGCGTCTGCACTGCTCGTTGAAATTCAATGTAGCCAATGGTTCCTACATTAAAATCATATATAAGGGAACCGATAAGTGCTTCTTTTCCTAGTTCTTTTTCTTCTTTATCTTTCTTCTCATATGAACGAATCTTTTCAACTTGTTCTTTACTCAGGAGTTCCTCAAAAACTGCCATGGTATTATCTGAAAGGCCACGACCCACGAGTGTGTTCTGAATCTTCTTGAGGGCTTGTTGCCGCGGGCTCATAATCTCACGTCCTAACGGCCTCGTTTCAAGTTCTGTCTCGATACTTTTAAATAATTCCCACAGCGTAATCTGTCCACTCATTGAAAGCTCGAAGAACAGCTCTTCGATAAGGGTAACGGCCACTTCGCTATCCGCACTTTTAGTACGGCGCAGAGCATCTTGTATATGATTAAGCAATGTTTTCTCAAAGGATACTGACTGCGTTCCCTTCACGGAGAGAAGCTTTCGTGCAATGGTTATGGCAAGTGACGAGTTTTTATTGGAAATGAGTTTTTTAATTAAGGCAACTTGATTTTCATCAGATAAGTTTTCGATATAGCGGCGGATGAGATCATCCATCTCCTGCGGTAATAATTCCCTTCCCTTTGCAAGCGTCGCTGATAATATGGCAAGGAATTGACCTTCAGATAATCCTTCGGGATGTTGGAAAACTGAGACCTCCCCTTTCTTCTGCAACGTCTCATCTGCGGCTAGAAAATCACGCTGTATTGCAATCGCCTGTCTTTCTTTTCTTAGTTGTTCACGCCTTCTGCCCAATTGCCGTAATGTAATGATAAGCTCATCCATTAAGGCATCCAATTCTTCCTTCTTCATTGCTGTTTGATCACTCAACCTCAGCTCATTCAATGTTTCTAACGTCTTTTTCAAGTTTGTAAGCTGCGTGTGAATACTTACAATTTCAGCCTCAATATTTTCTTCAGCATCATCGAGTGCTCGCTCTTCAATCGACTTTGAAAGTTTTCTGACTTGTTCTGCTCTTTGTAAACGCTCTTCTTCAAAACTAATAAGTTCGGCATCTTTTATGACTTCAGCTTCTACATCAACTATTTGTTCAGCGGCAATTTGTGCCCCCGCTTTCTGTTGCCGTTCACGGTAACTATTCACTGCTATATGAAAAAATCCTGCTCCGACAACACCCCACACACCCGTCATAATACCAATAACATTAACAATCGCTACAAGACCAACTGCCGGCCAATCGATATCTTTACTTTTACTTTCTTCGGCAATTCTTCCTCGTGCCTCTGCCCTTGTACCTGCATCCAAACTAAAAGCGGCATTCCATCCGTCCTTGATCATATCCCGTGAATTAAAAATATGTGCTAATGCAAATACAATACCAGTACCAATACCACCAAATAATGTTGCGCCTGTACTTAATCCTGCTGCTGTAAATGCATTTTGTGTTGCCGCAACGAACAAACCGGTCTCTACGATAGGAGCAGATAATACCGCCTCAAGGTTGTCACGCAACACCTTATTGTCTACTATTCTTCCAAGGGAAACTATATTGGCCGTCCGTGCAATGAAACGCGCAACACCTATTGTCAAGCCACCAATAACCCCACCCTTAATCTGCGCACCAGCGTGGGCAGGGGCAGGACTTCTTTGTTGTGCCATTTGATGAGCAGCATTTAAAGCTGCCCTTAATTCTTCTTCCGTATAATGTACGAGATCACCAACTTTCGATGAAGCAACTTCTTCACTTCCATCAATTGTTATACGCTTTTTCGCCTTTACGCTGCGCGCCGGTCCAACAAATACGGCATGATCAGGCGATTCTGCTTTATCGATTGCCTGCTGAAATATCATGCCTCTGGCTTTTCGTAAACCCTCATCTAATTCTGATCGCTCATATAATTGTGCTGCTTCGACAGGAGCTGCTTCTTGTGCGTCAACCGCACGAGCAATATCAACTCCGGAAAAAACTTTTTGAGCAGCTATGTTAGATCCTTCGACCAAGAGAGCAGCCCCCTCAGGCATCCTTTCTTTCGCTGCATCAATCTCATATGCCCTTTGAATATATTTACCCATGTCAACAATGTCCTTATGAATTGACCCAATAGGACTATCACTACTTAAGTCGCCATAGTAATTACCTGACAGAACCTTGACTGCTATTTCTTCTGCGATTCTTTTATGATAACCATCACGAAAAGGTTCATCATTGCGACGCATATACACAAAACTTTGATTTTCTTCGAGAAATTGCTTACGTGCTGCGTTATGCTGAAAAATAAAATTTACTAATTTTTCTTTAATTTCTTGATGCTTATTTAAATATACATGAAATTTCTCTTCTTCAAGTGCTGTCATCTCCAAGGCTGTCAGTACTGTTGAAAATTCACGTAAACTTCCTCGTATCTCAACGTATCGCATCTGACGAACATGTGCTGCCATGTTACTCGGTTCTTCAACATCTTTGGTCTGCTCAATTATTTCTTCTATCCGTGCAGTTGCTGAATTAACACGGCTCATAAGCGACTCCATCTCTTTTGTAACATCTGCCTTCTGAGTTTGTTTTTCGGTATAGGCAATGCCAGCACTCTTCACTTTCTCAATATCATCTTCAATGGAAGAAATTATTCCTTTAATTTCTGCGTCATCATTTTCATATTTTACAAAAAACGTATCGCGCGCAGCATCAAGACCACGTTCATCAGAGACACTAAGAGCATCATAGACTGGACTTGTATCATCTCGGACTGTCGTCTCTTCTTCCTGTGTCTCTCTTACACTTACTTCGACCAACATTGACTGTGTGCTTCCTTCTTGCTGGATACGTAACGTAATCGACATTCCCCTTTGCAAGGTTACTAAGGTTTTAACAATATCTTGCAATACGGTAGTACCACTAATTTCACTAATTGCGGGAAGTTGTATATCAACAACATCGCCAGCTACTTCTTCCGAAGATGTGAGATGTTTAAAATCAATCTCATCGCGGTAAAGTTTGTGTGCTGGATCTAAAGTTGCGTCCATATCATATTCACGTCCATATAAATCGTAAAGCGTATGGCTTAACATATCGAACTCATTATTGAAATATATTCGCATGAGTTTAAGAGAAGGGTTTTCTGGCACCGTAGGATCGTGCAGGCTTTGTCCTCCTGCGTCAAAATACTTCAGCATTCTTTGCAACATCTGCATAAAACTTTCTGCAAAAAAGGATGTATTAACCGGCATTCCCGAGACAGTAAGACTTTGTCTTTCCGGCATTTTAAGAAGCTCCATCATCATGACATCAAATGCGTCCGGCTCACCTAACATACGTGATAAATAAATTTCGTCTTGATCCGATTGTTTTTGGGTTATACGCGGGGCAATGACAATGTAGGAGATACCGCGCTCTTCGAGTTGTTTGCACAGGCCTGCCGTATGAAAGCCGCCTGCAATCAACAGGGTCAATGGTGCAGATTTTTCTAACAGATTTTCGACCATGACCTCATCACGCTTCATGCTGGCTGCATAAAAATCATATACTTTGGGAATAATTCGGTCAAGATATGCAATATTGAGCGACAGGTTGTACGGGATATTGTGCTTGGGCGCTGTTCGTATGACAAAATCGACATATTCTTTGGCACGGAAAGAATATCGTTCGTTTTCAAACTGTTCAATATCTTGATTGAATATTTTTACCTCAATAAGACTTTGGACAAAATGGAGACGCTCAGACAGCCGCAATAACTCCTGGATCGTTGATGTATTATTCGTAGTGGTTGTCTGGGCTAAATACGTTTTGATACTTTTTTCTAATGCCCTTCTCTCAAACCTGAGTGCTTGCTTATCAATACGCTTATACGTCTTAAGATACTGTGAATATTCGTAGAGATTTGTATAGGCGAGTAAATTTACTTTGTGTTTGAAGCCCTGCTCAACAAGATAATTGAAATAATCATGATTAGGAATTGCCCCCTCATTGTATTGCTTCGTAAAGCGGTCTATGCGCCCTAACTCCTCATTCGCGCCGCCCGCAGATTGTAACCTGCCGCAGAGAACGGCTAAATACGCATTGATCTCCTCCGATAACTTTTCAAAATTAATACGTCCTTCGCGTTCTTTTACTTCTCGGAAAAGAGAAATGTTTGGATATTCAAAAAGGTCGATTGCACACTCTTTGGCTTGATGGAGTAAAATGTCGGCATATTCGAAAAAGGTAAGGTTTTCTTCCCTAAAATTAAAATAGGCCTTTTCAAATTCTTTGAGTTCTGGCGAATACAGAAGCGTGCGTAATTGACTAAGGATTCCTTCAATGGCTTCAACTTCCTCGGTAAGCGGCCCACGGCATTTGACGATAGATAAGAATGCTTTATAATTATCAAGATACAGCTTTTCATCCTCAACACCAAAATAGGGTACCGTTCCATCACTGGTAATCGAAGCATATTCAGCGCCGGTTATTTTCCCTTCACGTACAAAATAACGACTGACTGCATCACGTATGTCATGGTCAGGATAATTACGGAATATGCTTGTATCGATAGCTCCGGTGGCGCCTTCTAATCCTACAGAAATATCTTTCTGCACATTAGTGGACATGTGATGGATAATCTTCGCAATATTCATTTGTGCTTCGTAATTACAGTGCGCATCCTGAATAATGGCAACTGCCCCCTGTTGTGTATGAGTCCCGCCCGGTGACTTTCCACCAATCCATCGTATTTTTATTGTTCCGTAGTTTTCGGGAAGAGATAGCCGCCATACTAAGGGGGCTTTATACAGCGCCGCCCCCCTTGGAGGTTTGCTTGTAATCTGTTTAGATGGTGTATTCTTGACATTCTCGTCGGGGATTGTAGAAGATGCGTCGTGAATCTTTTGATCTTTTTGATATTGCTCTGCCATTGCCTGCACGATGCCTTGCCTGCCGGCAGGCAGGGCCTTCTCTTCACCTTCTCCACGTGCTTGAACACCGCTCGGTGCAGACCATACAATGGTTGTTGTTGTAAATATAATAACAACACACCACGTAATAGTTCTAAATATGAGATTCACCTTTTTCATAGTCTTCTCTTTTGCATACGTTACGATTCTTATTCATCCCGCCAAAAAAACGAGGCGGATTTAATTCGTTCTTCCTTATCCGCCAAACAGCGCGGCGGATTTAATTCGCGTATATCACTTACGCTCACTTCGTTCCGTAAGTGATGCGCTCATTAAAGACACACCTCATATGATCTCCCGGCTATCAACTGGTAGGTTTAAAAAAATGACCCTTAACTTATTGATACATAAGTTTTTAAATCATTATGAAAAGTATATCATATCTGTTAACTAATTGCAAAGTGTAGGTGAAAATAATAATAGTCTTAAGTTGTTGATATGAATATAGATGGAGGTATTTATCAATATATTTTACGAGAATATAACTTAAAATTTCTTCGGCCCATTGCCGTACGATTCGCTCGGTTGAATGCTACTTCTGATTCCAAAACCTTTTCATGACATCAAAATAGGTCTCGACACTTCCCTGTTCAATATTCTCAAGTTTTGGCGTTACGACTAAAAAGGAAATATTCTGCTCTTTTAATCTACTTATAATACCGTCGGTATGAAATCCTCCGATAATAAGTGTCGCAATAGGAATGTTATATTCTCGAAGCGCCTTCGCTACATTGGCGGTAAGGGAATTATCCCGCTCCTCGACCGCCTTATAAAACAGCTGTGCGTCACGTTCGATTTCATCCAGTGGTAGCGAGGTAGTAAATTCATGATAATATGACTGTATATATTCTATAAGTTCTCTAAAAAGGTTACGTCCTTTTTTAGGTTCTTGTGCATAATAACGATATTCATCTCGCGTTAATGTCAAACTAAGAATTTTGTGTATAATGTGAAAGGATCGTAGCGCATAAATAAGTTCTTTTTCTTCTTCATGGTATGCAAGATGCATGAAGAGTTCATTTTCGAGCGCTTCCTTCTCTTTTATGAAATCTACCATGCGGGTAGATAAGACATAGTGTTTTAATTTCCCATATTTATAGAGCTCGGGGTACTCCCCTATCGTAATGGATCCATTTGCAATATTACTATAGACCTCATCAAGCGCATGCTTTTTTTTACATATCTGATTAAAATCTTCTAATTCTTTTTCTACCAATTCTTTATTTAACGAGCTTAACGCCTTTACTGTTTCAAAGTAGGTGGCCAATGTCTTAAACCTTTGCTCGTCAATGCCATACTGCAGCATAAGCAGCCGTAATGTTTCAAGATACTCTTCAATAGTTTCCCCCTTTATTTCCTCGTGCATCAATTGATAAAAGTCCTGCAGCTCAGCTGAAAAGAGTACTGTTTGCAATCCTTTTAATTTCTCCTGAATTTCATCGAGTAACGCTTGAATCTTTTCACGTTTGCTTGATACATTCATAAAATGTTGATAATTTGCTTCGTAAAGGGTCGTATCTTCAATACCGCAAAAGGTAAACCCACCTTCTTCTGTATGGAGATATTCAGCTGCACCGATTTCACCGGCGTGCAACTTTTGATCAAGATAATGGGTAAGCTCTTCCTTCGTTTTATTTAATTGCAAAACAGAAGTGTCAATAGGCCCGTACATACCACCTTCTTGAAGAATAAGCGGTATACCGGCCAAAGTCGATATCTGTATAGCCTGATTAAGCGATTTAATTATTTTCATAAGTTGTTTTTGAATAGACACGTTGCAATGGGCGTCTTCAAGAATCACAACGCCCGCGGAAGGATTATCACTAAGGAATAATTCACCGATCGTATAATCCGCTGTTTCAGTAGCCTGTTTTTGTAAAAAGGAATCGATAGACTGAGAAGCAACGGCTGTCGTGTGGGTACACAACGGAAGCGTCGCAATGGTAAAAACAATGAGTGCAATACATTTTATTATTTGATGTTTCGTGTACATAAGGCACGTTTAACTTTCTGCCTCTACTGCTACGCTTTCAAGATTGACACCAAAAATACTTTCTCTAATAAATTGAAGGGCGTTATCAAAAATAATATAAATATTGGGAACAATAAAAAGGGTCAGTATCGTAGAACTTGAAAGACCTCCAATAACGGTCACGGCGAGCGGTTTCCAGAGTTCCTGTGACTCACTCCAACCAAAGGCCAGTGGCGCAAATCCAAGAACAGTCGAAAGAGTTGTCATTAAGATTGGCCGCAGGCGGCTCGTTGCAGCACTAATAACCGCTTTTGTCTTGCCCATGCCATGCACGCGGAGGTAATTTGTATGATCAATCAGAATAATGGCATTATTCACGACAATCCCGGCTAACATAAGTATCCCGAGCAAGACCGATTGACTGAGCGGCTGACGCGAGAACGTCAATCCTAACCATACACCGATTGTTGCCAGTGGTACCGTCATTAAAATTATAAATGGTTGATGATACGACTGAAAAAGGGATGCAAGTATCATATAAATTAAAATAATCGTAATCACAATAGCGTACGTCATCTGCGTCTTCCCCTTAATGAGCTGGACATACTTACCGGCAAAGCGCCAGAAATAATCCTTAGGAAATTCAATATCATTGAGTAATTTTTCTGCTTCAAGGGCTTGTTCTTCAAGTCCCCCCTTAAAAATGCGGGCTTTTACAAAAACATAACGGTATTTATCTTTCCGGTCAATGGTTGTCGGTCCATAGGTAGGCACTAATGAAGCAACTTGATCAAGAGAAATACTCTCACCCCGTTGTGTCGGAAGCAGCAGTTTCATGATATCATCCAACGTTTTCCGGTCCGCTTCCCTCAGTCGTGCAATAGTTTCAATTTCTCTTCCTTGATAATGATATTTTGTCGGTCTCATACCGCGTACCTGATTGTGTATAATTTCAGATATTTCTTGTACGGTTAAACCAAAGAGTGCGGCCCTGCCTTTATTGATTACTAAACTATACTCCGGTCGCCGCCGCAGGTCGGTCATCAGGATATTCCCTAAACCGGGAACGGTCCCCAATTTATTTGCAACAACATTAGCAAGTTTTTCTAACACGTCATCATCATAGCCAAAAATATTTATAACCAGCATTTTATTCGCATCGACACCCGTTCCTTCATCAACAATGACTGCGAAATCTTTATGAATTTCCTGTGTGCGTTCCGTGCCGACTTTCCGAATTTCATCCATGATTTCCTTCTTGGTTTTTTCCCGCATTGCTTTATCCATAAGGGTTACAAACAGTTTCGGTTCATCTTTTCGTACCGTCGTCGAAATACTCTCAACCTCAGAAAAAGAATTCAGGAGTTCTTCTATCATACCTACCGCTTCATCATTGGTATTTAATGAAGCTCCTGGCGGAGGAAGAATATTAACGGCAAATTCATTTTCCTTAAGGGTGGTGGGGATATCAAAACTCATACGGAGAAGATTTGTTGTTGAGACTAAAAATAAAATACCTATTCCTAAAAATACGACGAAGCGATCCCGGAATGTCCACACGAGTAACTTTTTATACTGTTTTGTAATCCAAGTCATTGGAATTAGGGAACGTTTCATTTTCCTCTCCTTAGCTAAAAGAGAAGAAAGGGTCGGAACTATTGTCAACGCTACAATAAGGGACGCGATAAGAGAAGCAGTCACCGTAAACGACAAGCCTTCATAGACAAGACGAATTTCCTTATCAATAAAAATAATCGGAAGAAATACTGCTATGGTGGTCACGGTTGATGCGAGGAGTGCTAACCATACCTCTTCCGCACCATTAATAATAGCTGCCCGCGGCGCCAAGCCTTCGTCTCGTCGTTTGGAAATATTTTCTAAAACAACGATAGAACTATCGACTAATATGCCGATGGCAAGCGTTAGTCCGCTTAAGGTCATGACATTAATAGAAATGTTCAGAAAATCCATCGCAATAAATGTTGCAAGTACCGAAAGGGGAATTGATATACCAATAATGCTCGTTGCACGAAAATCATTTAAAAAAAGCCAAATAATAATCATGGCAAGAACACCGCCTAAAAGAAGAGAACTGGTTACATCGTCAATTGCTTTTTTAATAAAAATACCACTGTTATTAATCACCTTGTATTTCATAGCCGTGCGTATACGCAATGGAAGTGCTTCATGAAATGCTTTGAATTCTTTTGATAGCCGGCTGGTAACATCGATAGTGTTAGCCAAGCTCTCTTTTTTAATATAAACAAAAATATTTTGGCTCATATCTAACCGTGCATAATCTTGTGCCTCTAAATAGGAATTTTCAATAGTTGCAATCTCGTTCAATTGAATAATAGATCCGTGGGGCGTCGTTGCAACCCCTATATTGCCGATTTCCTCAACAGAATTAAATTCACCTAACGCACGAACATTATATTTCATCTCACTGGTTGAAACACCACCAGCTAAAACATTAAAGTTGTTTGCACCCAAAACTTCCATAACGCGCTTAATCGATATTGAATACGCACGCATTTTGTTTTGATCGAGTTCAACAAGTATTTTTTTCTCTCGTCCTCCATAAATCCGTACATTTGCAACACCGGAAATTCGTGAAATGACCGGTTTCAACTTCTCATCGGCAATATCTCGCATCACTTCCGGCTTTATGGTGTCTGAGTTAAGGGCCACGATCATTACCGGTGCTTCTTCTTCATCATATTTAGCAATAACCGGTTTTTCGATTTCTTTAGGAAGCTTATCTTTAACTTTTGCAAACTTTTCCCGCACGTCAAGTGCTGCAAAATTCATATCGGTTCCTGCTTCAAATTGAAGCGTAACACGCGATTCCGCCTCCCGGCTTGTTGAATACATAGACTTTAAGAAACTGACTGTTCCTACTGCTTCTTCGATAGGACGGGTGACGAGTGTTTCTACTTCAGTCGGAGGAATACCGCCACGAATCCGTGTTAAAATACTAATGATACCACTACCACTATTTTGATAGAGTTCCACCGGAAGACGCCACAGTGCAATAGCACCAAGAAGAAGGACGCCAATAAAGATCATTATAATCATTGTAGGCCGTTGAACAGCCAGACGTGAAAAACTCATTGTAACCACCTTTGTACATTAAAGATAAAAGTTAAAGGAAAAAGGATAAATCTCATAAGGGCATATCCACAGCAAATTTATCTATTCTAACTTCTAACTTTTTATCGTCCATAAATCACACTATTCTTCCTAGTCTTTTATCTTTTATCTTTTATCTTTT
>JAHJGZ010000230.1 GCA_018823795.1 Candidatus Omnitrophota bacterium | reverse complement strand
TAAGTTATAGGCGTAAAGCCGGAGAAGGCTTTGCCAGAACTTGGCTGGTATAAGAATGACAAAGGGATTTTAATAGCCAGGATAATAGGCCAGTTTAGCGCTATTGGCAAGATACAGAATATTGAAAATATTCTCAGCCAGTGTTCAGAGGCAGAGCTACAGAGGATATGGGAAAAATTAGACAAGGCAAATTATAGCCGATTTACGCTGGATACTTCGCAGTACCAGAAACATCTTAAAGATGTATGGCAGGAAACAAAGCGCGGCTATATACATAAAGGTATCTTCTACGCGTTAGCTATATTCCCGTACCATTTATTAGATATGTTCTTTGTAAAGTTTTACAGGCTTCCTATCTCTTACAGATTAGGCAGCGCTTCTAAGCAGGATTTTCTTGGAGGAGAGGCAATAGACAGTTTTGAAGGCGCTTTAAGATCAGAAGAAGATCAAAGATCCTATGATAATCCTCTGGCCAGGCGCCAAACTCTACTTAGCCAGGTTGGAGACAACTCGGAACTGGCCAGAAAATTTAAAGCAGTAATAAGCGCTTCCTACAAACCTAGCTGGAGGCCTGGCAAGGATGATGCAGAATTAATAGAATATGGTTTATTAAGGGCTTTGGCAGAAGCAAGCCGCGATTTATTGGGAAAACTTATTCCATTTGGCCAGGCCAGACGTTTAAGCGCATTAGATAAAGCCTACAAAGAATTCATAGAAGAATATAATAGCGCATCCACTAAAGACCCTGAGATTCTAAAAGCAGTGGACGAGGCAGTCAGGAACAGAAGAACTTCTTCTGAGGTGCTTATTGATAAAATCAGCAATAATAAAGCATTCAGATATACGCATAATTTCTTAGTCCATACAATTATTATTCCAGCAACAGCAGAGTTTATCCATAGAAGGGCAAAGCTGGCAATATTCAGCGGTATAGGCCATGGTTTACTGTGGGGCCTGGTGCCTAGCAGCATACTAAAGATTACAATCATTCCTATGTTTTTTGTATTCAGCGCTCCGATAACAGTCGGGGCGCTGCTGAGCGCTGTAATTCTCGCATTCTTCCTCAGTTATTTTACATTCGTGACATATCATAAGAATAGATTAATGGACGAGGATAAATGGCTTAATCCTGATGGGGCAAGGCTTGGCAGGATGGATTATGTCCATCTGAAAAAATATATAAGAGATATGATTAAAGAAGGCAATGCAGCTCAAATGGAGAATGCCCTCAAAACGCTCCATAGAAACGAATTGCTCGGGGTATTAAGGACTCAGACCAGGGCAGAAGCGCGGTTAATAAGAGAGCTTATAACTAAACTTGAAAGCAGGTTCTTTGAATTTAATGGAAAAGCAGGACCAATTAAATATGAAGAACTGGGTAAAGATAAGAAAGCGCTTGATAGAAAAATGGTAAGTATTTATCTCAGGGCAAATCTTGACGCATTGCTCAATAGGGATATAAGGACAAAAGCTGAGATAGACGAGGCCAGAAAAATAGCGCTTAAAGCAGGCAAAAAGTTCAATAAAAACATATTTGATAAGAGATACAGGCTGTTAGGAAATGTGCTGGTTTCAAGCTTTGGTATTGCGACAGTTGGTATGGAAATTGACCTTGTAGCAGGACATCTTGGATGGGCTAATTTGATCGATATGGGAATTTCAAAGACACTGGATACAGTTGGGCTTGACCAGGCAGCGCATGCATATAGCGACCATATTGCTATTATGCAGAGAGCAGTTTCCTTTGTTGAAGGCATGCACAACGAGCAGCTGAAGACCGGGTTGAGCATTATTGACATGGGCGCGATATCCTGGGGAAATTTTGTTGTAAACCAGGTCTTTGGCTTGAATGTAGGCAACGCGGTATTTAGCGTAGTAGGCGGCTCTGAGACCTTAGAAAGAGAGCTCTCTAGCAATCCACGGTCAGCTATTACAACATATCTACAGACTGAGCAGGTTTTGAGGCAAGCAAAACTCAAAGCAGAAAGAGGCGATGTTAATGCCGTAGAGGCAGTTAAACAGTTAGAACGTTTTCAGACAAAAATACAGAAATTCTATAAAGGCGATAAAGATAGAGAAAGATTTACTTCCGAAGATGCAATGAGAGTAGCTCAGGGTAATGAAGTGTCTCTTATAGGCAGGGTGGGAGACGCTCTTACAAGTATTTTCTTCCCCGTTAAATTAGAAGCAGCATCTAGGGAACAACCAATAGCCGCGCCTCAGGTTCAGGCAGTTAACCAGCCGCCGGCCAGCGGCAATGGTTTTATATCTCCTGCAGTATCTTTGGGGAGCGCGAAAGGGCTTTCTGTGGAAGAAGGTCATAGACAGCAGCCTGAAGAGGTTAAGAAAATCAGCGTTAATATGGCACAAGAACAAACCCAGGCACCAGCAGCAAGGGCTGAGGCCAGAGAAGCTGTTAATGTGGACAGGGCAATGCTTGATAAGTTTGAGCGCTGGGTGGATTTCACGATTGATTATATAAAGGAAAGAAAGGCTGAGTCCAGCGTGGCTATGGATGAGGCCAATATCGCATTCCAGATTATCCAAAGGATACAGGAAGATGCAGTTGCCAGAGAGGCCATCAATAAGTTTATCAGGGAAAGCAGCGATGCGATGTTTACAAGGGCTGAAATCGAGCAGGCTGGCCCTGAAAAAGACTTTATCACAGTCCTTATGAGATGGACGCGTTCTGAAGTAGGCAACAGGGCTATTGCCCTTAACAATGCAAAACAGGCGCTTAAAGCGACAGAAACCAGATTAAACAGCGACACTTTACCGGTAGAGGAGATGCAGCGCATAAAGAGTATTGGCGGTGAACTGGATACGCGTAGTTCAGAGGTTGCGCTGCGTTTCAGGGAATATATAGACCTTTTAAGGTTTGATGCGGCGCTCAGGGCAATAGAGTCGCCTGACGGAAGGCCTCTTAGCGGTTTTGTGCGAGGATTAGCGGGTTATAAACTTTTATGGATCGGCTCAGTTGGCCAGGCAACAAAGAATCTTTCCAGGGCAGAGCTTAATCTTGACGAAGCAAAGATTTTCACTAAAGAAGTAGAGCGTTCCAACGCATATCTTGCATCCTATATGGAGACGCTTGGCAGGGCACTTGGTTTAGAAAGGGAGTATGTAAATAGAGAAGGAAAACTGTCAACAGAAAAGGAATCTTCTCAAGAGACAATTTCACCCATACTTGAGTATACGCAGCAGGGGCCTTTAGGGGAATCTATTGTAAACAACCTGATACTCGGGGTAAGAGAAAGCCTGTCAACGCCAGAGGTTCTTGAAGGGTCCAAGCAGATAGTAGCCAGGTGGGTCAGCGAGTTAAACCTTGACAGGGTCCTGGAAGATATTAGTTCAGGAAAACCGATTACAGAGGATACGTTAGGGATTTTAAGTCGTGTGCTCGCTGATATAACATTATTACCTTCCAATGGCCAGGGCCAGGCAGTAAGTATTTTAAGGGAGGATATTGCCAGGGTAAGGACAGCCGGGTTCGGCATCCTGGCAGAAAAAGGCACGCCTGAGGCCAAAGACCCGGCCGCTGAAAGAATTGCCAGGGAAAGAGAGCGAGAGGCGCAAGTAGAATTATTTGAAAGAGAAAATAATAGATACAATACCTTGAGGGATTCATTTATAAAGGACGTCAATTTATACAGGCAGGCAGTCAAGACATACGAAAGAGATATGGAGCTCCAGGGCCTTGAGATTAATTATGCCAGACTAGGGGAAACCGACATCGGGAATTATCTATATACCAGGATCATGCGCAATCTCAACCTCCTCGAGCACATTGACAGGCAGTTTGTCGAGATGGAGATTGAAAGGACAGAGAATGAGACAGAGCGCGATAATCTGGAAGCGCGGCTCAGGGACATAAATGCGCAGATAGCAAAGCTCAGTGCGTGGGCTAAGTCCATAAAGACATTCAGCCAGGAAGAAGTCGAGGATATAAAGCTCCAGATGCTCAGGATGTCAGAAGAGGTCAATGCTGTTGCTTCGCTTTCCAGCCTGAATGGAATTCAGAATATCGTTAGTTCGCAGGATATAAAGCTTAAGGCAGCTTATGAGGAGGCAGTTAAAACAAGAAATGCCGCATTACTGGATAATAGCGTAGTGGCTCTGCCTGAAGTGAATTTCAGCCAGGTGACCATGAAGGTCATAGTATTAGAGGAATTGCGCAATATGGGTATTGCGCCGCAGGGAGAGCCAAAGAAGGCAGATGTTTCTTACAAGAGGGCATCTATAAGGATAGATACAGGAATCGAGAGCAGGGTAGCCATAGACGCGCCGCGCGAGGTTACGAGCCAGGAACAGAGGACAAGAGAGACTGCCATAGATTTAGTAACCGAGATTATAGGAGAGCCTGCCGGTGCAATAGACAATACCCCTCATTCCATAGTGAGCGCGACTGTCAATTACTCAATGACAACACCAGGCAGGACACTTCATAATAATTTTGTAAGAGTAACTGAGGCAGCGAGCCAGTTAGATTTAAGAGAGCGTAAATATATACCAGACGCCATAAATTCATATCTGAGTTATCAGACAGTGGAAAACAGGGTGGGCGCCAGGACCATTTTCGGCGCAGAGGCAACATCGGAAAAGTTACTTACTCCCAGCGAATATGCCCTGGATGCTAAGGTTAGCGAACATTACCAGGTAGTTGCAACTGAACTTTCGCGCAGTATTATAGACACTATGGCAAGCGCGTTGTCTGCGTATAAAGAACTTGCCCTCGCAGATTTTGTCCTGGTCAAGTTAAATGAACATGAAGAACTGCTTTCCCAGGTGAGAAAAGATTTTGAGGCCAGGAAAAGGGATATGGGTAGCGCAGGGACAAGAGAAGAAGAAGCAAGCCTCTCCGCCGAGGAATCAAACCTCTCCGACATGATTAAAATGGCTCAGCAGGACCGCGAGCGCAAGACATTCAGGCTGAAGGAATTAATAGGCAGGCCTGATGCTAAATTCGAGTTTAACATAAAGACTGCGGACGACCTGGCAGGCACGCTCAGCGGTTTTGCGCAGGAGTTAAGGAGCGCCATTAAGAATTTGAATGAAAAGCTATTACCTGTTGCAGGGCCTACTGCATTAAGCGAGGCAAGGACCAGAGAGGCAGAGGCAGGCTTGAGGTATCTTTGGATGAACAGGTATTTGTGGCGCACATATCTCACTGTATCAGCGTCTTTGCCGCAGAATGCGGACATAGGGCTTGGCATATCGCTTCCTATATTTG
>JAHJGZ010000114.1 GCA_018823795.1 Candidatus Omnitrophota bacterium | reverse complement strand
ATTATGACCCGGAATATAAAAGGGGAAAAGCATGAAGTAGAATTCGTTGATTACGATAAAGTAAATAAAGAAAAAAGGGTAATCCGTTTTTTATTATCAGGATCACTTGGTCTTCCGACGTCATTTGATATGGACGTATTTAATGCTCTTATGAAAATCTACTATAAAAAAAATTACATGACGAATGAGTTTAAACTAAGGACATCTATTTTTGAGATCGTAGAAACACTCAGTTACGCTCATTCCGGACAAACATATAAGAACATACACAAAAGCCTTGAGAAGCTCGGCATGGTTAAGGGCTATATTAATTATGTAAATAAGAACATCACGCGGACCATTAACATATTTGATATGGTGAAATTTTCTGATAAAGAAGGTGTTAGAAAGAAAGGTACAACTGATATTGCATACTTGGAATTTACGGAAAATTTTATTAAGAGCCTGGAAGGGGACTACGGCTTCTTAATTGATTTTGACCTTTATAAACAATTAACGCCCGGGCTAACGCGGCGGCTTTATGAATATCTTCAAAAAAAGAACAACAGAGTTAAATATTCCATCGGCCTTGATAAGCTTACGAAAAGACTCGGGATAATCCGGGACAGTAAAAAACACGTGCGCCAGATGCTTAAAAAAGTCTGTAGTGAACTCGAGCAGAAAAGCGTTATTAAGAATATGCAGATCGATGATAATGATGTATTGCATTTTTATTTCTGGAAGGGTACCAAATACATTGCTCAATCAAATGAAGAAACTAAAGAACAAGGGAAACATAATGAGATAGCAAGTGCATTTTATAAAAAAATGGGCTATGAGAACCCTACACAAGAGCTTATTAGTGGAGGTGTAAAAACTTTAAAATCACTGGAAGCGCAGGGCTTTAATAGAGATGATATAACTTATGCGATTGAGTGGGTATTTGCGACACTTAAGGATAAAGTTAATCATATTAATATCCTTCCTAACGTAATTAATCAGGCCCTCAAAAAGAGGGAGGAGGACAGTCAAAAACAATCCCTTTTAATAGAGGAAGAGAAGAAGAGGGATGATGAGTTTGAAAGAGCACGTACTGAACGCCTTGAGCGAGACCGCCTTGATGAAGTATTTTTATCGCTCTCCCAGGACGAGCAAGAGCACATATTGCACGCAGCAGAAGCAAAGGTGCGCCAGATTGCCGGAGATGACAGTTTCGTTATGGCCGGCGCCGTCACTGCCGAGCGCAACCGGATCCTTCAGGAAAAAAGCCAATCTCAAGAAATAGAAGTGTGAAGGGGTGGGAGGCCTACCATAAAGAAGGTAGATTTTTTAAAAAATGGTGTTAAACTTTTTTGAGACTGAATACGAACGGGGTGAATATTTTCAGAACTTACTTATTGCTCATGCAACCGGTGGTCATGGAGATCAAAGCGATTACGAAGTACTTCGTCGTCACTTTCTCAACAATCTTAATACAAAGGATTTTGTCCCCCGGTTTGTGAGAACGAGTCGAGATTTGTCACAATTCTGGCAGTTTATCAAGGCGAAATTTGCGCATTATGCAGATCGCCGCCAATTTTTGTGGGATGAGTTTAGACCTCTTTTAGATTATCTTGAATCAGGAGCTCACACGCCGGCAGAGAAACCCATTTCTGATACATTGCAAAAATTTGATCAAGACAATGTACACAGGGCGTGGACACGTGCGAGTGAGCGAAAAAGCCGCGATCCAGAAGGTGCAATTACGGCTGCGCGAACACTTCTCGAGGCTGTATGTAAACATATACTTGATGAATGCGGAATTAAGTATCCAAAGAATGTAGACTTACACCAATTGTACACACATACAGCGAAGGAACTGAATCTTTCTCCAGATCAACACAACAAACAGATTTTTAAACAAATTCTTGGTGGTTGTTCAGGGATAGTGAACGGTCTCGGAGCATTGCGTAACGTTTTTGGTGATGCTCATGGACGAGGAAAACTTTCAATTAGACCTGCATCACGGCATGCCGAACTCGCCGTAAATCTTGCAGGAGCCGTGGCGGTGTTTCTTGTTACAACTTTTGAAGACAAAAAAGCAGGAAGATCAACAAGGTGAATATATACTAACATTGATATCATGTCGAAACATAATCAATGACGTTGCGAGTAAGGAATAAAACGATATCCATGTACACT
>JAHJGZ010000250.1 GCA_018823795.1 Candidatus Omnitrophota bacterium | reverse complement strand
GATATTCGGATTTATCGTTCCATTGGTATTCGGGTTGATCGTTCCATTGATATTCGGATTTATCGTTCCATTGGTATTCGGGTTGATCGTTCCATTGATATTCGGATTTATCGTTCCATTGGTATTCGGGTTGATCGTTCCGTTAATGGCCGGGTTGCGACTTGCTGTACCTATTGGGGCATTGGGGATGGTAGACCCTTTAGCCTCAAATATTACTGCATCGTGGATATAGTAGTTATTAATTTGATTCTGTGTAAATCGTGCTGTTCCTCCAGATATGTTCAATGCTCGTGTTAAGGATTGTACGAAATTATCGCCTGTTTTTAATATGCTAACCCGACTAATTTCGTTAAGCTCAGTCCTGTTTAGGGTTGATTGTAAATTTTTAATTAAAAAATCAAGTGCTGTGCGCTGGCTCATTCTATCTATCCAATGTGCACTAACAACAACTGTCCATTTTGTAATATCTTGTGAATTTTTCCACAGCATAAATAAAGCTATCGCACCTTTTTGCGTTTCAATTTTTCTAATCAAATTTTTTAATTTTTCTACCATAGTTTTTTAATCCAATTAAAAAATCCGTATTGCCCTTTTTCTAAGGCGTCCAATAAATCTTTAACAGCCTGTTTATTGTACCCACCCAGTGTATATCTCCTTTCCGGTCTCCAGTTAGTGAGTAGAGACCAGTTCTCGAAAAGTTTTTTTGTACGTTTATTCGAAAGGCTAATTCTATTTTGTAGTCCACCCAATAGAAGTAGTCTGTCAAAGTCATGCGACGAAAAGATTGGTTTTTCTTTTCCGTCATCCGGGTATTCTTTAATTTTCAGATTTTTGCAAATTCTAGCTTTTAGTGCAGTTTCAACCACATACCCACAAATGTAGGCAGCTCCATCATAAAGATCAGCTTCGTATAAAGCGGTCGCTTCTTTTAGCCTAGTTTCTGCGATTAGTTTTAGATCTTCGTATTTAATCATGTTTTAAGAAGAAAACGCATTATCGTATCTCCACAATCTTCATGACCTCATCGCCATAGTGATTGATAACTTTTATAGCGACCTTTCCGGTTTTTGGTTTTGGAAATGGACGAGAAATATTTGAATACAATTCATTCCATGCTTCTTCATCAATATCTGCTTTTAACGCCTTTTTCAGCTTTTCGTAAGGTTTTTGTCCACCGAGAAAATAAGCATGGGTTACAAAAAAAGCTTCTCCATTGTAATTGGCGTCAATAAACCATGTGGCAATATCGTGTTCGGGGTTCCCTGATCCACTAGAGCGGATTTCTGATTTTACTGGATCATAAACATCTACGCCAACTATTTCTACCACAATACCGTCTTTGACTTCTTTCACTCTCACATCCGGCTCACCAAAGGCGATGAATAAATTACCCGTACCTGTTTTTTTGAGGAGATCACCCATTGATAAATCAGGATTGATTTTCACCTTCATCACCTGTAGTCCATTAACCTGAGAAGGTTCCGCAAATGCGGCGGCTTCAAAGGACGTACCCGCAACAATAAGAAGCTCCGCAAATTTCTTGGCTACTTGAGCGGCTTGTCGTACAAAATCGTCATCAATGCTGCCAAATTCCGGGCCAATAGATACAGCCACTTTTTTGAGACCCTTTGCGGTTTTGTATTCACCGATTGCTTGCACCTCCGGACCTGCTGGCAGAATATCCAAATTCTCAAATTCAACGCGCGCGCCTTTTTCGCCTGTTTGCACGCCCGCTTTCAGCATATTATCAATCACCGTTTCAACGAATCGCTCGGACGAGAGCATTTCCTGTTGATCTGAAACACGGTGGGGAGACAAGGACTCAACCGTAAATGGGCCTGCTACTCGCACACGCTTGTTATCCTCGAATGGCTGATCGTAAAGAACTTCTTGCTCCGGTTCTTCGTTGTTGGCAAGCGCTTTGAGTGTGATATGTGGAACTGTTTTGTATTCAAAGCCATCACGAACATGATTTTCATTCTTGAGTTTATAGTATGGGAATTTAGCGCCCATCATCCGGGTGCGAGCCAACGCGAGTGCTACCCGTGAAGTATCAATCGTAATCCATCTTCTACCCCATTGCTCGGCTACAAAGGCTGTTGTTCCAGAACCGCAGGTTGGATCGAGAACGAGATCGCCTGGGTCGGTGGTCAATGCGATACATCGTCTATTGATTTCTTCACTGGTTTGAACTACATAGATTTTTTCACCCGGTGCACCAATAGACTCCCAATAATTACCCATTTCACTAACGGGATAATCTGCATAGTAGTATTTGTATCTAATGTTATTTCCTTCCACAATCAAACGATTAATATCCGCTAATTTTTGTAAACCAGCATATGAACTTTTCCACTGCGTACCTTTTGGTGGATAGTATTCTTTATCATTATATTTGAATGGTTGTTGTTTTTCTGTCCCTTGTGCATTCAAACCTAGTGTTGAAAATGGAATCAAATTTGGATTATCTTTCAAATATTTTTCTATTTGTTTCCGCTGTTGTGGTTCTGCTTTAAAACATTGCTTTGAATTTTTATCTTCAAACCATAGATGAGAACCTGAACTTATAGCGAATTCTTGTAGGCTTTGATCGATAAATAATTGACGATATTTTAATTGATCTATATTTTTTGCAAACCAAATAACATAGTAAACATCACTTTTAATATATTTTTTTGTGAACATTACTGATGCTCTTTTGAGCGTAATTTGGCTTACGAAATTATTACTTCCAAATACTTCATCCATTATATTGCGAATAAGATGAACATTTTCATCTGAAATTTGCACAAAACAACTTCCGCTTTCCGTAAGCATTTCCCGTGATGCTATGAGGCGATCGCGCAAATAGGAAAGATAGGAATGAATACCTAATTCCCAAGTATCACGAAAAGCTTTGATTTGTTCCGGCTGGCGAATAAGATCGTCAATTTTGTTATCTTTCACATCTAGTTTCCTGGTGCTTACTTGCCAATTGGAGCCGAATTTAATCCCATAGGGTGGATCAATATAAATCGTCTGTACTTGTCCGCGAAGCCCTTCTTTTTCAAGTAAACTATTCATCACCAGCAAGCTGTCACCAAGAATCATGCGGTTCTGCCAGTTGCCCTCATGTTCGTAAAAAGATACCGCTTTTTCAAACTGGTCGTGCGCGGTTTCACCAAAAAGAGTCATTTGTGCTATGTCTTCAACGCCTGATTTTAACCGCGCAATCATCGCTTCTGGTGCAATTTTTTCCTGTACATAAATAGGCACGGTGGAAACGCCAAATTCTTCGCCCGCTTCTTTCTTGCCACTCCAAATGAGTTGGGGGTCAAGTGATGGGTCATATTGATACCTTTTCTTTATCGGCTGTTTGTCTCTTGCGGAAAGTTTGGCGGATTCTTCCTGTGTTGGGATACGCTTTCTTTTATCCTCGTGTTTGTATGAAGAGACAGGCGCGGCATCGGTATGTTGTGGTTGTTTTTTTCTTCCCATATTATTCCTGAGTTAGATTGTTAAAGCCGCTTGTCATTCCGGCACGGATGAGTTGCTGGGTTTCATGTATGTCCTGAATTTCCAAAATGGCCCACTCTCCATAATTTCCATTATTATTGACAGCAGGAATCCATAGTTCACGGGCTGTTTTTACCTTGATGGCCTTTTTATCATCCTTTTTGCCCGTTACTTCAATAATAAGATTAAGAATGCCTCCGTTTGGCATTTCCAATTTAACGATAAAGTCCGGCACATATTGTCGGGATACGCCTTGATGCTCGTATGGGATATAAAAGCCAAGGTTTTGATTTTTTACATACGCAATCACTTCTGTCATTTGTTCCAGTTTTTTAGCAACACCTTGCTCCCATTCTTCTGTGTCTGCCACAACATAGTTCACATGACTTTTGATGGTCTCTTGAACAGGGCGCGATGTAAGAAAATCTACATATTGAGTTGAACCGAGCGTGTCATAGGGCGCAAGGATAGGTAATACCTTCTTTTCTGTTTGTGATTCCAAATTTTTGGTAATGATTGCTTGTTGAATTTTGGTCAAAGCGCCTGAAAAGTATTCGCCAACACTTAAATAACCGATGAACATTCCATCTTTGAGCTTCACTTGCGTGCTGATGTATTCATCCACTATCTTTCTAAGTTGCGGGAATAACCAATATTTCTCCATGCCGTCAGCGTCCGTGTAATATCTTTTGAGCAAAGTCTCTGTGAGTCGTGTGGCAACTTCGCCCTCGCGACGCTCGCGGATTTTTTCCAATGTTTCTACCATTTCTTCACCAATAACACCTTCCAATGTCACTTTGGTTGGTTCATTTTCGATTATTGTTCGTGATTCTTCGGTAAATCTTGCTTCAACTTTTGCCTCATCAATTTCGTAACGATATCCCTCAACTCTAGGGAAGTCGATTTGATACTGTTCTTTGTCATCTAGAGAATAAACACGATGAATGACTTTAGGCGGCTGTATCTGCGCATCGCCATCCGCACGCAAAAAGCTGAATGGCACACCATACACTTCTGCATATTCTGCGTTCATCAGGCCGGTCTCTTCGTCTATTGAATAGTCAATTCGGCGTAAAGCACGACCCACCACTTGCTCACACAATAACTGTGTCGAGAATGCGCGAACGCCTAAAACATGCGTAACCGTATTAACGTCCCAACCCTCGGTGAGCATTGAAACGCTGACAACACATTTTATGTTTTCTCCAAGTTTGCCTGGTTTCCCAACGGTGTTCATGACTTCGCGTAGCAATTCCTCATCTGTTGGCTCTGTTCTGCCGGGGAATCTGTGTCTGTATTCTTTATGATAATCATCTATCTCGTCTTCAAAGATTTTTTTAAATTCAGGACTGATTTTCTCGCCGCTTTCTATTTGAGCACTATCGATGACAAGCGTGTTCGGGCGGTCAAGAATTTGTACACCATCTTCATTTCTAAATATATCCAGATTGCCTTTTTCAATTTTAATCTGACCCGATGGCGTTTCTTTTTCGTATCCCGAAATCCATTTGTAAACCATTTCTGAAACCGTTGTATTATTGCATACCACGATCATGACAGGCGGCATTACCGCTGGATTCACTTTTTTATGCTCTTCGTATAGGCGGTAATACTTTTCGTAGCTTCCATATAAAGATTCGAGTGCTGCTTGTAATTTTGTTGGAAGTATTATTGTTGAAAGGTCATAATCTCCTGTTTTCTTGCCTTTCTTGGGCAGATCGTCTCTAACATTCAACCACAAATTCCTAAATTCTGGCTCATCACCTTTTGTTATATTATCTGAACTTACTGGTAGTCTTGGAATTTTCACGACACCGCATTCAAGCGCATCTAAAAGTGAAAAATCGCTTACCACCCATGGGAAAAGAGTTCCTTCTTGATAGCCAGATCCACGCAAAAAGAATGGTGTGGCTGATAAATCAATAATGGCATTAATATTGATTTTTTTGGCTAATGCCTCTATGCCACTAAGCCAAACTCTGGCAGCTTTATTGTTTTCGTCGGCTTCTTTTCTATCCTCGCCAGTCAGCTTTTCCTGATTTGGCTTTTCTTTATAGCAGTGGTGTGCTTCATCATTTATTACTAAGATTCTTGGCTTATTGAGGATGCTCTTAAAAACTCTATTGACCATCGCGTTCGGTGTCTCTTTTACGGCAGCCTCATCTATTAAGCCCGCTGCTTTCATCACAGATCCAAGTTTGAATCTAGGATTTTGTCTTAATCCAAGCTGATGGAAGTTAATAATGTGAACAGTTGCTTGCTGGAGTAATTCTAAATCGTGATAAGAAACGATATCGCGTTGCTTGTAATAATTGTGGTGGTCGTTTGGCCTAAGTACATTTAAGCGATCACGGATAGTTATTCCTGGAGCAATAAGTACAAAAGCATCTGTAAACCGAGTGTCTTGTGGATATGCTATTTTGTTAAGCGTGTTATATGCAATTATCATTCCCATGACTACTGTTTTTCCTGAGCCAGTAGCCATTTTGAGCGCAAGTCGATAGAGGCCAGGATTTGCTTCTTGATTCGCGTCTTTGATTGCATTGATAACCCATGATTCACCTGCTTTTTCTGCGACTTCATTTATGTATATGAGTGTTTCAAGAGCTTCAATTTGGCAAAAGAAAAGTTTATTCTCTCTGCTTTCGTCAGTCCAATAAAAAAGAAGGTCGCGTGTTGTTTTGGTTACGCCTGGATAGCCAGCTTTTCTCCATTCAGCAATTTTGTCTCGTACTTTGTTTATAAACTCATTTTCTTTTTGAAGCTCCGTACCATATGCGCCTTCTGCAACATTTTGTTCAGCGCGTTTTTGAAGTGTCTTTGCCCGAGGAAATGGAATATAAAAACTGCTTGGTCTACGGAATGCCAATATCTCATCTGTTAGTCCTCTTTCATCAGCACCAAAATGTTGTTTTGGTTGGGTGTATGGTGAATTTAGGATTGGATTGTTCATAGTGGTTGCTTTTTATTGTATTGTATTCGTTTTCCCCTCATAAATAAACCATTTCCGAAGCGAAGCGGAGGAAACACCATATATTCCCCTTTAAAAAAACAAATTTATTCCCCTTGTATTTAAAAAGCCTATCAAAAGTACCTTATCCAATACATAAACCTCTTAAATAAGAGGAAAAATATTTTTGAATTGCGTACAACGTTCCTGCGTATGCGATGTTTGCCAGTGGTATAATTGCACGGAGTGCTTACCACTGGCAAATATGGGTGGAGGCTTGCGGAGGTACGGAGCAAGCCGTAACCGCATACGCAGTGTTATATGATGTACGTGTTTTCCTT
>JAHJGZ010000113.1 GCA_018823795.1 Candidatus Omnitrophota bacterium | reverse complement strand
TCTGTGCTTACTTTGCGCGCCGTATGCCTGAAGTCGATGGTACATTTATTCAGTCAGAAAGTGAAATTGCTGCTATCAATATGGTTTTTGGTGCTTTAGTAGCAGGTGAGAAGGCAATGACATCATCATCAAGTCCTGGTATTAGCTTGAAACAAGAGGGAATTTCCTATATGGCTGCATGCCAACTGCCTGGAGTGATTGTGAATATCATGCGTGGTGGACCTGGGCTGGGCGATATTAGACCAGCCCAATCAGACTATTTTCAGGCAACAAAAGGAGGTGGGCATGGGGATTATCATCTTCTTGTATTAGCACCTTCGACCGTTCAGGAAGCGTATGATTTAACGTGTGAAGGATTTTATCTTGCTGAAAAATATCGCATTCCCGTCATGATTCTGGGTGATGGAATCTTGGGACAGATGATGGAGCCGTTAGAAATAAAACCGCCTATAATACAAGCAAAAATGAGTAAAGAAAAAGATTATATTTTAAACGGATGTAAGGGACGGGAACCACGATGTATTCGTTCCTTATTCCTTCGTGAAGGTGAACTTGAAGGGTGGAATGCTCGCTTGCAAGAAAAATATCGAACTATCGAACGTGAAGTGGTACGCGCCGAGACACTCTGTACCGATGATGCAGATCTTATTTTGGTTGCCTATGGGTCTACCTTTCGGATATGCAAAGCAGTTATGCACAAGGCGCGGCGTGCGGGATTGCATGTTGGCCTTATTCGTCCGATTACCCTTTGGCCATTCCCTTCTGAAATAATCGCATCTATTTGTAACAGAAAACGTAAGTTATTAGTCGTTGAAATGAGTGCAGGACAGATGGTTGAAGATGTGCGTCTTGCGGTAAATGGAAAAACAAAAGTTTTTTTCAGAGGAAGAACAGGCGGCGGCATTCCCGATGAAGGAAAGATATTACATAGAATTGAGGAGATTATATCGTCATGACAATACTGTTTTCACGACCAATGAGTTTAAAGAACAACGAATGGCATTATTGTTCTGGATGTGGTCACGGGATTGTACATCGTCTCATTGCTGAGGTGATTGATGAGATGGGAATGAGGGAAAATACTGTTGGTATTGCTCCGGTAGGATGTGCGGTGATTGCATACGATTATTTTAATTTTGATGTTACCGAAGCACCACATGGTCGTCCGCCAGCAGTGGCAACCGGTATTAAAAGAGTTCTTCCCGACAGACTTGTTTTTACCTATCAAGGCGATGGTGATTTAGCGGCGATTGGAACGGCAGAAATTATCCATGCCGCAAGCCGTGGCGAAAAGATATCGGTTATTTTTGTTAATAATGCGGTGTATGGTATGACCAACGGGCAAATGGCGCCGACGACACTTTTGAGTCAAAGGACTGAAACAACACCGCTTGGTCGGGATGTTGAGCGTGATGGCTATCCATTAAAGATTACTGAAATGTTAGGCATGTTGCCCGGCGTTAAGTTTCTTGCACGAACAGCCGTTCATACCCCGCAGGATATCATGAAAACGAAGAAGGCTATCCGTGATGCATTTGATGTGCAGATACACAATTTGGGATTTTCATTAGTTGAAGTTTTATCAATGTGCCCCACCTGTTGGCATGTTTCTCCGCAAGAGGCGCTTGATTGGGTTAAAAACAATATGATTCCTTATTATCCATTAGGGCGCATTAAAGAACCCGAAACAGAAAAGAGCCAGAATGTATCAACTGAATCTGTTAAGCGGTCAACCCAGAAAAGGAAATCAAAAAAATGACCATGAGAACGGTATCCGAGAACATCATTGTAGCAGGCTTTGGCGGACAGGGGATTATGATGCTGGGAAAAATCATTGCTCAAGCAGGTATGCTTTCTGGATTACAGGTAACGTGGATTCCAAAATATGGGGCGGAAGTTCGTGGCGGAACGGCACATTGTATGGTAAAGGTGTCTTCTGAGGAGATTGCTTCTCCGTTGGTTACGGAACCGAATTTACTTGTTGTTATGAACAAACCATCAATTCTTAAATTTGAACGAATAGTAAAGCCCAAAGGCTTTGTTGTTCTTAATGCATCTTTATGTGATTATGTTGTAGAGCGGGAAGATCTGTCTGTTGTGTCTATTCCCGCAACACAAATGGCGAACGATATTGGTGATGTACGAGGTGCTAATATGGTTGCCCTTGGTGCGTTATTGAAATTGTGTCCATTTCTTGAACTCAGTGTTGTGGTTGCTGCTTTAAAAGATATTTTACCTACCTATCGTCATAAATATATTCCGTTAAACGAGAAGGCCTTATATGAAGGGTTTAACTTCAGAAACTAGAAGGAACGTTTCGGTTAGATTTGCTCCATCACCAACAGGACATCTCCATATTGGTGGGGTACGGACAGCACTTTATAATTGGCTCTATGCACGGCAATGCAATGGTACCTTTTACCTTCGTATTGAAGATACCGACCGTGACCGTTCAAAGGAATCATACGAGCAGGAGATTATTGATTCACTTTCGTGGCTTGGCCTTACGTGGGATGCTGAAATAGTCAGACAAAGTAGTCGTGTAAATCTATACCGTATCTATGCGGATCAGCTTATTGAAAAAGGGTTAGCGTATAAAGTAGATGAGACAACTGATGCAGTAAAATTTAAAGTACCGGCCGAAAAGGTGTCTTTTAAAGATTTGGTGTATGGTACTATTGAATTTGATGCTTCCCAATTTGACGATATTGTAATCATTCGTTCAGATGGTTATCCAACATGGATTTTTGCGTGTGTCGTTGATGATGGTGAGATGAAAATTAGCCACGTTATTCGAGGCGAGGACCATATCTCTAATACTCCCCGTCAAATATTGCTCGCACGCGCATTAGGATTTTCCATCCCCCACTATATTCATCTTCCATTGATTTTCGGCAGTGATGGCACCCCCTTATCAAAACGCCATGGAACAACGGCTCTTGCCAATTACCGTAATGATGGTTACGTGGCAGAAGGTTTGCTCAACTATTTGGCATTGCTTGGCTGGGGGCCACAGGAGGATAAGGAGTTTTTTAGGCTTAACGATTTAGTTAATGAATTTTCTTTTGAACGTGCTAATAAAACAAATGCAATCTTTGATGAGCAAAAGCTTAAACATATTAATGCTCTTCATATAAAACGCATGAAAGAGGATGATTATTATACGTACGGTGTTGAATATTTAACAAAGCAAGGAAAAACGAGTGACGGAGCCGACAGTAATACTTTTTCTACTTTGTTGAAAGTCTATAAAGATCGAATAGGATGTTTTTCCGACCTGTATCGCGAAGCCGATTATTTTTTTAATGAAGCAATTACCTTTGATAAAGAGGGAGTTAATAAATATTTAAACGATGATGCGACACAGAAGTATTTACGGTCGCTGCATACAGTTTTATCAAAATGCGATACATTTGATGATGAAAAAAAGATGGAAGAAACAGTGCGTGCCTTAGCAGTAACGCTGGAGATTAAAGCTGCAAAACTTATTCATCCTATTCGTGTTTCTATTACTGGCAAAGGAGCAAGCCCTGGTATTTTTGCGGTCATGCGTCTTTTAGGAAAAGAAAAAGTTTTATCTCGCATCAAGTATGTCATAGATAATTTCAATACAATAAAAAGCATATCATTGGCAGCTGATGAATCATAAACACGCAATCAGGAGGATATATGGGGGAACAGAATTGTTTATTTTGTAAAATTATTGCAGGGGAAATACCAAGCAACAAGGTGTATGAAGATGATTCTGTCTTTGCTTTTTATGACATTACACCACAAGCTCCGGAACATATACTTATTATTCCTAAAAAGCATATCTCAGGTGTTGACCAGATAGAGGCTGAAGATAGTGAAACCATAAGCGCGGTTATGTATGCAGCAAAAAAAATAGCGCAAGAAAAAAAGGTGAGAGATGGCAGTTACCGGATAGTATTCAATAATGGACCGCTTGCGGGACAAGCTGTTCTTCATCTGCATGCCCACTTGCTTGCGGGACGACCCATGAAATGGCCACCGGGTTGATAAGAAGCGGTACCATACAAATATAAAAAAAGCCTTTCATTTTTATTAATGAAAGGCTTTTTTTTTGAAGCGTTTCTTTTGTGTAAATACCGATCGCTTAACTAGTTAATTCTTCTGAGGAGCCTTTGCAATTTCAAGAAAATACATGCTGGCAGCTACAAATAGTATAAATTGAATATACGTGTTTGCAAAGGAAAAGAGAGATTTTAAAGCAATACTTAAAAAGAGATGTTGCGTTGTTGCACTAACGACTAATGCACCTATTTGTGTGATGCCTATTTGTAACACGGCTACGGCAATGAGAGGAACACTCGGTTGAATATTACGAAAAAAGAATTTTAATCCAGTAGAAATTGCTTCTATGTTTGTTTCTCGAATGAATACAATAGGAAGAATATACAATGCAGGAATTAACATTAGTGATGGCAATAGAGTATTTATATTCCTCAGTCCAATAAGAGATGCGATAACATATATGGCAAAATACGTTATTCCAATCAATAGTGCAACAACATAAAAATTGAGCAGGTGTTTGATTGCATTTTTAAAGAAAGACAGTTGACTATTACCGTATTTGACTATATTCGAAAAATACGCATACGTCCCTGGTGCGAAGATCGCGAAAAAAATCACAAAGATTAAAATTCCCACCAAAATAATGAGAAACAGCAGAAAGGACTTTACATTGATCGTAAATTTATTATGAGTGAGGTACAGATAAAAGCAAGAATATAAGATAACCAATAAAATATTTGCGTTAATTGTTTTAACGGCCCGTGAAAGATATACCTTCATATTCCCTCCTTGTGGTTACTTCTAATTTTACGTTAAAAAGCTCTCATTGTAAAGCTGGGGTTCCAGGACGAGTTTTGCAACTTGGTGTTCAATGCTAAATCAGCTGTAAAGAGGCCTAACCAGCTTATTAGCTCAGATCTTCCCAAAAGTATTTCCCAGACACACCCACCCCATAAAAACATGTAAATTGATTCCGCCATATTGCCTTGCCATCTGACAAAAACCTATTCATCTCCTGAATTCTATCTTCTTTAGCAAATATTACAGAATCATCAAAATATACTAATAAAGCAGTGTTGTGGGGTCTTTTTCTTGAGCTTTTAGTTTTTATACTCTTTTCAATAAAAGATTTTTCATTAACTATTGCGTGCGAACATTCTTGTAATTCATTATTTACATCCACACTTGCAAAACCATTCTTATTAGATCCCTTTTTTATTATTTTACCTGTTGTAAAAACCTGCCCGTGGTTGATTAAATAATGCATGCGTTGTAGTGTATCGTTATTAAAAATAGTTTGTGTTATTTCAATATATTGGGGGATGTCTTTATGGAAATTGCTTTTCTGAATTTCAACATCAAAATTTGATTGTTTATCGATAAGGGGTTTAATTTGTATGTTGTCCCATAATTGCTTTTTGTGTTGAAGTAACCGATATAAGGGAAACAATTCTTCGTAAAAATACTTTGCCATGCCCTCATGCAGAAGGTTTTGTCTCTTAAGTTCTTCTCTGAATTCCTTTGTTATCTTTAATTTTTCTTCGAACCAGCGAATATATTCTTGTAGTTTTCTCCATTGGCAAACTTCTTCCGTAGATATATAAATTTCTAATTCTTCCATATTCATACTATATTAAGTTTATTCATAGGACTAGGATTTGCCTACTTCGTCGTTCGTGTCCAGCGAACTCCTGCGTAGGCTCCCCTCGGCTGCCTGTCGTAACACATCCTGTGTTACTTTTCGCTTCGCGCGGCAGCCTCGCTTCAAATCCTGTATCACAATTCAAAAAGCTTAAAATTTCCACATAAACTGGAAATTTTAAGCTGTAGCTGGGGAACTAGGATTTGAACCTAGACAAACAGAACCAGAATCTGTCGTGCTACCATTACACTATTCCCCAGTAGTAAATTAGTGATAATTATACAGAAAAAATGATATTTTGCAAGTCCCGTATATATATGGACAATATTGAAATTATGGCATGAATAATGAGTTACTTATTACAAAGGGAGGTGAATGTTATGGAATTAATATTATCAATGTTAAGCGTTGCGGTCCTCTTCTTTGCGGTTTTTATAGGTTTAATAAGTAAAATATGCTCTCTTTAAGGCAAAGCTACTGGATATGCATGTCATTAAATTAACAGTAATCGAGTCAATATTATGTCAGATTGGTTACTCGTTAAGTTAGTGAGTAAAAAATTAACGTTGGATACATACGGTATGGCTCTGGTATAAAAATTAAATCTGATAATTATTGAAAAAAGAATTAAAGGGGTTTCTGTGGAATGATAAAAAAGACCCCACCCTCCACCTACGAGGTGTATACCTTCTCCAACACTTCGTAGGTGTTTTCTTATATTTGATAAGGATTGAATATTAAGGAAAAAGTAAGAAAATTGATTGTTTTATTTTAATATGTTATACTCTATGCAGTTAAAAAAAGAAAAATTAGCCGGTGATAAGACCATAAAACAGTAGGGTCTTATAGTACTCAAGGAGCGGGGTGAATTCCAAAAGGATTGTCGGAAATCCGTTCAAAGGATGGTCATCGAATAATTAAGCGGATATATTCCAAGGAATAGGACAGGTCAATCTGTCCTATGCAGGAATAAAGCTAGTGAAAAGTGCGAGTAGTAAAGAATACAGAGTATTATTTCGCTAGTGAACATATAAGAGCCAACTGCAAAAGATGTATGTTTTGTGGGGGCTTTTTTTTGTGAAGTACATTTATTAAGAGTATTGAAAAAGGAAGTGACTGTATGACTCAACAACAAAATGGCGATTTTTCACCTATTAATTTAAAATCATTTATTATCGATACAAAGATTAATTTTGATCTGTATATGCTTCATCCCTCACAAAATCGTCATGTCCTTTTTAGTTCAAAAAATACACAGTTTAGTGACGCTACTCGCAAAATATTACTTGATAACAAAGTTCCTTCATTATATATTTCACCTTGTGATTATGATCTTTATTTGCAATATATAGAAAAATATCTTAATCGTATTATAAGCAACACAACGATAGCTACACCACAAAAGAGTGAGTGGATTTTTGAATGTGCCAAAAAGATTACACACGATACTTTGGATAACCCTGACGTTAGAAAGAATATTAGACGTTCTACAACGTTTGTTAAGAATCTAGTTGGTTTTATAACAAAAGAGCGGAGTTATTTCCCGCATGTGCAAAAGTTATTTGAAACTGATTATTCTCTTTCTTGTCATAGTATCAATGTATGCATGTATGCATTAGCGCTCTGTGTTGCGATGGGGGAATCGTCTCTTAAAATTCTTGAAGGTGTTGGAATGGGATGTCTCCTGCATGATATCGGTATGACGGTTATTCCGCATGATATACTGCATAAAGATGGGGCGCTTGATGAACTAGAAAGAGAAACTATCCAGAAACACCCTGAATTTAGCACACAACTATTAAATAATTTATCAGTTAAAAATGAATTAATTTATGATATTGCTAAAAGCCATCATGAAAAACTTGATGGCTCAGGGTATCCTATCGGACTAAAAGGAGATGATATACCATCGCACACGAGAATCGTAGCTATTGCAGATATTTTTGATGCACTCACGTCACAACGTCCCCACAGAGATGCATTTCCTACGTATCAGGCCTTTAAAATATTAATCAATGATTTTGAAGGAAAAGTTGATGGTGATATTTTAAAAAAATTTGTTACACTATTTCAAAATAAAAAATAAATTGCCATGCCCCGTACCACTCTCTGCAACACCTGTCCGCTCGTTACCACATTATGAAAAAATAAATCTATTGCAGAAGGTTTTTATTTTGCGTAAAATCATTCCAGTTTTTATGTTATGTATGAACATAATCCCCATTAGACAATACTTGGACAGCTGTCTAACGGGATAAAACTAAATAAAAATAAGATTTGTATCCCTGCCGCTTTGCTTCGCAAAGCGAAGCTGCAGGGATAAATTCGCACAGTAACTTACGTCGTGCTTCACACTCCGTAAGTTACGTGCTCATTTAAAAATGGCTATCGGTAATAAAAAAAAATATTGTTTTGTTGTCCTGACATGCCTTGGTATAGTGCTCAACGTATGTTTAGTGGGCAGGCTTGTTGCTCAAACACCGTCCACTATGCGTGTGAGATTGCTCACCCCTATGGCAGTTAAAGAGACACAGGCATATCGTACGTATGGTGTCAAGGAAAAAAACGAAGGGGGAACGATACAATATTTAATCAATCTGGTTCAATCGTCAAGGCTAAAGTTTCTTCGTAACAATCACATTGTCTCAGGTATGACAGCGGGAGTATGGATGAGATATAAATTGCAACTTTATTCCGAGGATGCTACGACGGTTGAAGATTTTATAACGAAAGTGGCGAGTTATTCGAGAAAATCGGGTGAAGCGTATTATGTTATTTATGAAGATACGGCAAAAGTGTCTATGAAGGAGGTTCTTTTTAACGAATTGCAGCGAATACGAGAATATGAAAAGAGTATAACAACCGGTGTATTGTCGGCAGAGCGCTGAGATTAATATAAGCTTTTATGTTGTGATTTCGATATAATATAAGGCATAAAAAGTTACCATTATTAATGTTACCGGAGGTAGTGTATGAAAAGAAAAATAGCGGTTGTGGGGCTGATGGTGGTTTTTGTAGTGGGCTGTGTTATTTCATCATCGTATGCAGAGGGAGATAAGCAAAAGGGACATCAGGATAAAGGAATTGAGGATACGTTTTATCATAAAGCCCACACGATCATCATGAATCAAGAAGAATTGGTGCTTACCGATGAACAGATTGCAGAAATAAAAGCATTGAAACTCCAGACAAAAAAGAAACTCATTCGCGAAAAGGCTGAAATCGAAATAATGGGGCTCGATATTAAAGCTGCTTTGTGGGAGGATACGATTGATGTAACAGCAGTGAATGCACTGGTTGATAAAAAGTATGAACGTAAGAAAGAGAAGACCAAAACGTTAATTGCAGCATACGCTCAGCTTAAAAATATGTTAACGGAAGAGCAAAAACTTAGCCTTAAAAAAATTTGGAAAAAATCGTATCAGAAAAAACAAAAACATGACATGTACAAAGTAACAAAAAAATGAAGACAATAGAAACGCTAAAACAATTTTATGAGCATATGCATGAAACAAAAAGTGTACGGGAGAAGATTGTTGATTGCTGCGTAGCCAACAAACCAGTGCCTTCTGAACTGACGAATGCTCTGCGCTATGCCTTGGGATCTCTTGAACTCGTTCCTCAATTGGGTGAAAAGTATTACTTATTATTAGATCAAAATAGAACCGTGGAACTCGATTTACGGTATGAAGTAGGCGAACTGCAGAAAGACATTTTTTTTCTTAATAATGATGAAAATACTTTTTACCAGTATCTTGGGAAATTGCATAGAGATTTTTCGCGGCAAATTCAAGAAGGGGAGGAACAGTTTAAAGGGTTTTTCTTTGAAACATTTATTACTGATAGAGATGGTACTACCAACAATTATTGTGGACGGTATGGCTCATCAGTGCAGTCGGTATATAATGCGGTGTTTCTGACGCGATTCATTAGATCATGTGTTGATAATGCCGTCATGCTTACTTCTGCTCCACTTATGGATGTTGGCTTACTCGATGTGAGTGTTAATCCTACGGGGGTATTTATCTATGCCGCATCAAAGGGGAGAGAGTATATTGATAGAGAAGGAAATCGCCACCAGTATCCCATAAAGAAAGAAAAGCAGCTACAGTTAGATATATTGAATAAGAAGTTATCCGATCTTGTTCAACAACCAGCATATGAAAAGTTTTCCTTAATAGGCTCAGGATTGCAGCGCAAGTTTGGACAAACTACCATTGCACGCCAGGACATAGCCCATTCCATAGCCCAGGCAGAATCTGACGATTTTTTTACTGTTATTACAAAGATTGTAAGAGGAATCGATCCGGAAACGAAATTTTTTAGTATTGAAGATACGGGCTTGGATATAGAAATTATCCTTACGATTCAAGATAATAATGATACACAATGCTATAAGGACTTCGATAAAGGAGATGCCGTTACTTTTTTAAACAACAATGCTGAACTTATGATGAATAAAGGGACAACATTGGTATGTGGTGATACAAAATCAGATGTACCTATGATTCTTACGTCAATGGAAGAATCAAAAGATACGCATGTTATTTTTGTAACCAAAGATGATAATCTAAAAAAAGAAGTACAGAGTGTCTGTAAAAATTCATTTTTTGTTTCTGAGCCAGATATACTTGTTGCGCTTTTAAATAATCTAGGGAAAAAAGAACGGATAATTGAATAGATAACCGTATGGATGCTATATTGTTAATGGTTATCCCCTGTGTTGGCTATTTTATTGCGTACCATACATACGGACGATTTATAGCGCACAAGATATTCAATGTGCGTGATGATGAAAGTGTTCCATCAGAAACGTGTAAAGACGCAAAGGATTTTGTTCCGAGCCGACGGGGGATCGTTTTTGGACATCATTATACCTCAATAGCAGGAACAGGACCGATTGTGGGACCGGCAATTGGGATCATATGGGGATGGGTTCCTGCAATTATCTGGATTTTTGTTGGTTCGATTGCAATGGGGGCTGTACACGATTTCGGTGCCCTGGTGCTTTCGATGAGACATGAGGGGAAATCGATTGCGGATATTGCGTCACGCTATATAAATAGACGCATACGATATATCCTTTTTCTTATTGTTTTTTTTGAGCTCCTTATTGTTATTGCTGTTTTTGCTCTTATCATCGCGCTTATTTTTTCTCTTTTTCCTGCTTCAGTGTTTCCCGTATGGATTCAGATCCCGATAGCTGTTTTGCTTGGCATTGCTATTTATAAAAAGAAGGTTAATGTTACCGGGGCAACGATTATTGCCATCGTCTGTATGTATTGTACCGTTTTTATTGGCCAGTATATTCCATTTGTAATGCCGCAATGTGGTATAGTGCCCGCAACCGCCCTCTGGATTATTATTCTTTTAATATACGTCTTTATCGCATCAACGCTTCCGATTACGACGCTTCTTCAACCACGAGATTATATTAATGCATGGCAACTTATTATTGTCATGGTTATTCTTATGGCAAGTATTATTGTATCGGGAATTACGACCGATATACACATTGTTGCACCGGCGTTTAATCTTAAGCCAAAAGGAGCACCACCACTCTGGCCATTTTTATGTTTGACCATTGTGTGTGGTGCTATTTCAGGTTTTCATGCACTGGTTTCTTCTGGTACCAGTTCAAAGCAAATTGCCAAGCCACGTGATGCTTTATTTATTGGCTATGGAGCTATGATGCTTGAAGCCGCTCTTGCAACGCTCGTGATTGTTGCTGTTTCAGCCGGTATTGGTCTTGCGTATACAACGGGAGAAGGGAATATTCTAACCGGTGCTGCGGCATGGAACACACATTATGCGTCATGGGGAGCATCAGGAGGGCTAGGTTCAAAGATTGATGCAGTTGTTGTTGGTTCTGCAAATATGATGGCTACGATGGGAATTTCTAAAACCATTGGGATAGTAATTATGGGTGTTTTTATTTCATCTTTTGCAGGAACGACGCTTGATAGTGCAACGCGAATTCAGCGATATATCATTAGTGAACTATGTACGAGCCTTAAAATATCGGTGATGACAAACCGCTATATTGCAACACTCTTTGCGGTTTGTACTGCGGCACTTCTTGCGTTTGTGACTGGATTGGATGGGAAGGGGGCATTAACATTGTGGCCGGTATTTGGTAGTGTCAATCAACTTTTGGCAGCGCTTGCCCTTATTCTCCTCACCATCTATCTGCGAGGCAGAGGGGGACTTAAATATCTCGTGACGGCACTCCCCGGGCTTTTCATGACCATCATGACGCTTTGGAGTATTATTTTTAATGAAATAACGTTTATTGAACAGCGAAATTGGTTGCTCATCAGTCTTAATACAACTATTTTTATACTTGCTGTTTGGATGATCATAGAAAGCATGCTTGTTTTTATGAGAGGGAAAAAAGATTAGGAATATTCGTGCCGTCTATTCCTCAATAAAAAGTTTTTCTAATTGCGGCAGGTGTGTTTTGATAACATCTTGTTCTTCTGATGAGAGCCGTGACGATTGCAATATGGCATTAAGCAAAGGATTCGAAATATCTTGCTGCTGCATTCGTGCAGTGGTATACCCAATGGTAACTTTTTGCAGCAGTTGAGTGAATTCTCCTACCGTGATACTATATTGCTTAAAGAGAGCATCTAGTTCTTTACCTAACGCACTTCTATGGGTAACCACGGTCTCAATGATATCACTATCGGGTTCATCATTTTCATATTGTTCAACTATTTGTTTATATTGAGGAAATAGTTGAACAAACGTTTCAATGCTTTCACTCGTAATATGGATAAGGTCTTCAGCAACAGCGGGAAGGCTTGCTACTATGAGGAATAGTAGTATTAGAGCAATTCTTATATACCGATATCTTCTTGAGTGGTGCATTGTTCAAAAACCCTTTTTTCGTAACTCTATATCTATGGTATCATTACATCATTCTTTATGCAATAAATACTCTACTATGGATCGGAGAAAGGGGCGGAGGGGCCCATTATATAAGGAGATAGCTAATTTTTTAAAATTTTTATTGTTTAATAGGTTGATTTTAAGGATAATAATGGCCTTTAGTAACAAAAAAGAGGATATCAAAGTAAGGAGGCTACTTAATGAGCTCTAAAGATAAGAAATTAAAAGTAGAAACACTTGCACTCCATGGAGGGCAAGTGGCTGACCCAACGACAGGGGCACGTGCAGTTCCCATTTATCAAACAACATCGTATCAGTTTAAAGATACTGATCATGCGGCAAATCTCTTTGCGCTTAAAGAGTTTGGAAATATCTATACGCGTTTGATGAATCCAACTACTGATGTCTTTGAGAAACGCATGGCGTTACTTGAAGGTGGTGTCGCTGCGCTTGCAGTGGCAAGCGGACAGTCAGCCATTACCATTGCGCTCCTTAATATTGCACAGGCAGGGGATGAAATTGTTTCAGCCGACAACCTGTATGGTGGCACCTATACCCTGTTGCATAATACGTTCAAACGGTTAGGTATAAAGGTTATTTTTGTCGATTCCAATGACTTGAAAGCTTTTGAGAAAGCAATAACACCGAAAACAAAGGCGATCTATGCTGAGTCGATTGGCAACCCAAAGCTTAACGTTACTGATATAGAACAATTATCCACCATTGCTCATACGTATGGGATACCATTGGTTCTTGATAATACAGTAGCGCCGTATTTACTCCAACCTATTAAGTATGGTGTTGATATTGTTGTCTATTCAGCGACTAAATTCCTTGGTGGCCATGGGACGTCAATCGGCGGTGTCATTGTTGATTCAGGTAAATTTGATTGGACGAATGGTAAATTTCCACTCATTGCAGGTCCTGATCCCAGTTATCACGGTATTGATTTTGTAGAGGCTTTAAAACCGATCGGGAATATTGCCTATATTATGAAAGCACGCGTCACGTTACTTCGTGACCTTGGGCCGGCTCTTTCACCCTTTAATGCATTTTTGTTTTTACAAGGTCTGGAAACATTACATGTCAGGATGCCGCGACATGTAGCAAATGCGCTGACGGTTGCACGCCATCTGGAAAAGCATAGTCAGGTTGCCTGGGTTAATTATCCTGGACTTGATTCAAGCCCCGAAAAAAAACGGGTTGATAAATATCTTCCCCATGGTGCTGGAGCAGTTATGGGCTTTGGTATCAAAGGCGGAGCGAAGGCAGGGAGTCGGTTTATTAATTCACTTACTCTGATATCACATTTAGCAAATATCGGTGATGCGAAGACGCTTGCAATACATCCGGCGACGACAACGCATCAGCAGCTTTCAAAAGAAGAGCAATTAGCAACAGGCGTAACACCTGATTATATTCGTCTATCAATTGGGATTGAGCATAGTGATGATATTATCGCGGATATTGATCAGGCATTGAAAAAAGCTACGCAATAAGCTCTACGATGTAATCTGTCAGAAGAGAGAATCAGGAGTAGAAACAACATGGGAAATGAAAGCGGAATTGGTATTGTAAAGACACAGTATTATACTTTTGCCGAACCACCACATGAATTAATCCTTGCCTCTGGGGAAAAATTAGGTCCTATTACGCTTGCTTATGAAACATATGGCGAACTTAATGAGGATAAAAGTAATGTTATTCTCATTTCTCATGCGTTTTCTGGGGATGCTCATGTTGCTGGCTATCATGAGGGGGATAAAAAAGCGGGATGGTGGGATTCGATGATTGGACAAGGCAAAGCATTCGATACAAAAAAATATTTTATTATTTGTGCAAATGTTATCGGGGGCTGCAAAGGGAGTACGGGGCCGTCATCAATAAATCCAAAAACAGGGAAACGATATGCGTTGAGTTTTCCATTTATTACTATAGCGGATATGATTAATGCTCAAAAAGAACTGTTAGACTATCTTGATATTAAACAGTTATTATGTGTTGCTGGTGGTTCTATGGGAGGGATGCAGGTATTGCAGTGGGTTGCGTTGTATCCAGATATGGTTCGCAGTGCTATTCCTATTGCTACGACGCTTAAACATTCACCGCAGCAAATCGCCTTTGATGAAGTTGGCCGGCAGGCTATTATGGCTGATGCCGATTGGCGAGGTGGCGATTACTATGATCATGGGCAACCTGAAAAGGGGCTTGCCGTCGCCCGCATGATCGGTCATATTACGTATATGAGTGATCAATCTATGGAACAGAAATTTTCTCGTCGATTGAAAGATGAAAAATATAGTTTTGACTTTAAACCTGATTTTGAAGTGGAAGGGTATTTGCGATCTCGCAGTGATGTGTTTGTTGAACGATTTGATGCCAATACGTATCTCTATATGACAAAGGCAATGGACTATTTTGATCTTTCGGGAAATAATCTTATTTCAACAGGAAAAACAATCGGCACGCGATTCTTAATTTTATCCTTTAAGTCTGATTGGTTATATCCGATCTATCAGTCTCTTGAGATTGTGCGACGCCTCCGTATGCGGCATGTGGATACTACCTACTGTGAAATACAATCCACATACGGACATGATGCATTTTTGCTTGAAGTTGATGAGCAAACGCGTCTCATCACGCATTTCCTGAAGAATGTTTACAAAAAGAAAGGGGAGTAAAAGATAATGCCGAAAAAGGCCATTCCATTGGACTATAAAATTATCTGCGAAATGGTTGATCGAGGAACAACGGTCTTAGACTTGGGGTGTGGCTCGGGAGAACTGTTATTGCTCTTATCGGAACTTAAAAATGCAAAAGGACAAGGGATCGAATTGCGAGAGGAAGCTATTTGTCAATGTGTTGAAAAAGGGATTAGTGTTTTTCATGGTGATATTGAACGAGGGCTCATAGAATATCCTGACAAAACATTCGACTATGTTATTTTAAACCAAAGTATGCAGGAAGTTAAAAATGTTGATTACGTAGTGCAGGAAGCCTTGCGTGTCGGCAAAAAGATTATTATCGGATTTCCAAATTTTTCGTTTATTAAATCACGCTTACGTTTATTCTTTTGTGGAAAAGTTCCCGTAACAAAGTCATTACCTTACCGATGGTATGATACACCGAACGTGCACTTTCTGAGCATTAAGGATTTTAGAGATTATTGTAAGGTTAAAGATATTGATGTGTTATCGACACGTTGTTTGGGAAAAAAAGGGAAGGTAGTCTTTTGGCCGAACCTTTTTGCCCTTAATGCGGTCTTTCTTTTAACACGAAACGGAATATAATTTTGTTCGCTAACAGATTGATACAACGATAATAGAAGCGCGAGTGGTGGAATTGGCAGACACACCAGCTTGAGGGGCTGGCGGTCGAAAGGCTATGCGAGTTCAAATCTCGCCTCGCGCACCATTTGATTTTACCAGGAAGCCTCTTCATGGAATAAGAAGAGGCTTCCTTTTTGCTTGCGAGAGGGTAAAGCCAATGGACAAATGTGCCGTTACTATGAGTAATACTATGTACTTAGTGTGTCTACGGTAACAAATTTAATGGTCAATTTGTTCATTATGAAAAAGATTATAACCTATTACCTTACTTTACAACTAATATGTGCTGGTTTCATATATCCCACTCATTGCTATGCCCGCTCCGGCAGCCTTCGTCTTGTGGCACGTTCAGCGTTTCTGTATGATCTTCAATCAGGAAAAGTGATCTATTCAAAGAATATCAATGTTAAACGCGCACCCGCAAGTCTCACAAAAATTGTAACCGCAATGGTTGTTCTCGATCATCTTGATTTACAGAGAAAAGTTCGCGTCAGCAGAAAGGCATCACATGTTCAGCCAACGAAGGTATATCTCACCCGTGGTGAATATTACACGGCTCAAGATCTTCTTTATGCGGTGCTGTTAAATTCAGGCAATGATGCTGCTGTCTGCTTAGCCGAAGCTGTTGCAGGCAGTGAAGGGGAATTTGCTACAATTATGAATAAGAAAGTACGATCATTCGGTGCGTATAATACTCGTTTTATTAATGCTTCTGGACTCCCTGGAGAGGGGCAATACAGTACGGCATATGATCTTGCATTAGTTATGAAAGAAGCAATGCGCTATCCGTTTATTCGGAAGGCGATGCGAGAAAAAATATATACTATTCACCGGCCGAATGGTCGAAAAATACGCTTACGTAATCATAATAAATTGTTATGGCGGTATTCGAAACGTGTTGTTGGTAAAACCGGATACACTCGTGCGGCAGGTCGTTGTTTTCTTGGTATGGCTACCCACGGCAAAAAGCAAATGATAATATGTGTACTGAATAGCAAAACAATGTGGAGTGATGTGCGAAGATTACTTGATTATGGATTAGGCCGTGATAATTATCAGATCATAAAAATAAATAGAAAGCTACATGATAACCATAAGATAAAAAAAATTCAGTCAGCATTAAAGCGCGCTCGCTGTGATCCAGGAAGTATAGATGGCATTTTTGGGATTAAAACGCTTGAAGCAGTTATTCAGTTTCAGCGTTTATATGGATTAAGTGTTGATGGTATTATTGGTCAACAAACGTTTAGTAAATTACATCAATTTATGTGATAGCAATCGATGGATTAACACTGTCTTTATACTACTTCATTTAGAAAACCTTATCGTAATATCTTACATTATAATTTACCTATCTGTGGCTGGTAATTCGCCGGCAGGTATGATAGGATACACCACCATAGACAGGTGCATAGGTAACAGACAATGGGAAATGAACAAAGTGTTGATAAAAATATTATTCCTCGCAGTGCTATTTTAATTATTGATAGCAATGAACGCATTCGCAAGGGGTATGCAGAAGTCCTACTGGAAGAGGAACACATTGTGTTTGAAGCGCCATCGTGGGATGAGGCTAAGCCGCTTATTGCAGAAAAGAATATTGATTTAGTCCTTTTGGCTTATTCACTACCTGACGCCAAAGCTGAGGATGTTGTTCGAGAGATTAAACAGGTCAGATCGCGTATTCGTATTATCCTCTTGTTTAGTAAGAATGAGAATGTAAGCCGTCGCAAACTTTTACGAACGCTTCCCATACAAGGCTGTCATGAAAAGCGGGCAAGTGTTGATAGATTGCTTGTTTGGATTGATGTAGTACTTAAAAATTTAACCAAGCTTGATATGATCCGTGAACAATTAGGGACGATTAAATCGCAGGTTAAAATAATTGAGAAAAACAAAGAAGGATTACGATATATTATCAATGCAATGCCTGAGACTATTAACCGTTTGCAGCCCCTTGATAAATTTATTCGTGGTATTCTTATACAGCTCAATGGATTTATTGAAGCAGACAATAGTTTTCTTGCGACGATAAATGAAAATGACAAACTTATTCTCCTTGCGGGTACAGGGGAGTATGACATGGAAGAAAAGAAATTTTTAATAGCAGAAAACCTTGCTACGCATATGGAAAAAATTGATACTGCGCGCCGTACGCGGGAAATTGTCCAAGAGGACTATGGGATATATTTTCCTTTGTGTGCCAAGGATAAAGTAATGGGAATATTTTATCTTGAAAAAAACAGAGATGATCTTGAAAAAATGGGGATTGACATGTTGCGTCTCTTTGCTTCACAGACCGCAATTACGATCGATAATTCTAACCTTTTCAAACTTGCAACAGTTGATGGCTTGACGGGCTTGTATGTGCGACGCTATTTTTTACAACGGTTTCAGGAAGTACTACAATTTTCATCCCGTTATGGTGGCCAGGCTATTTCCTTGCTGCTTTTTGATATTGATCATTTTAAAGATATTAATGATACGTTTGGACATCCCGAAGGCGATAAAGTGTTATCACATGTATCACAGATCATACGCGACGGTATACGAACGACAGATGTTACCGGTAGGCTCGGCGGAGAAGAGTTTGTGGTCTTACTGATTGATACCGATTTAGATAAGACCAAACAGTTAGCTGAGACAATTAGACGAAGAATTGAAGAGTGTGATTTTGTCATTAATAATAAACGGCATCCGGTGACTATTAGTGTTGGTATTTCACATTTTTCTTCCTACTCAATAGAGACTGCAATTATGAAAACGAAAACAATAAGTGCGGTAACGATGCATGATGTGCGTAGAATGCTCAGTGCAGCGGATAAAGCACTGTATGCATCTAAAGAGGGAGGAAGAAATCGCTCTACCACTTCAGACCCGCTTACCCCAGAGACCCCTTCTGATGAATAAAGTTACATCTTATCATAAGCCAAATATACAGCGATAGTTAAGTGAACGCTCAACATCATTTTTGGTATAAGTTATCGTTTAATAAGATGTTACAACATATACTTTTATACTGCTCACGTTTTTTTTGCTTGAACTTACTTCATTTCATTGTTACACTAACTCTCCTTGTACTACCCAAAAATGAAATAATAGTGAAATTCATAAGTTCAAATTATAGAGGAATTTAGACTCTTTTGTTCATATGCGTACGGTGAACGTATATGAGTAGCGATGTGGCGGAGATTGATGTAATGAAATGGACAGTTTCTCTCGAGGAAAAGATTAAAAAACGTACTGCACATTGCGCAGTTATTGGCTTGGGGTACGTGGGCCTTCCGTTTGCCGTTGAACTTGCAAAGGCGGGATATACTGTTTTTGGGATTGATATATCAAAAACAAAAGTGGAGGAGCTGAAACAGGGGCGTTCATATATTATGGATGTTCCGAGTAGCGATATTCAGCAGTTAGTGAGCACAAAAAAATTTAAACCAACTGTTGATTTTTCACACCTTAAAGGAATTGATACGGTTACTATTTGTGTTCCAACACCATTACGAAAGACGAAAGAACCCGATATTTCATATATTGTAGCAGCAGCCCGGGAGATAAAAAAATTTTTTCACGCCGGGCAACTTATTGTATTAGAAAGTACTACCTATCCGGGCACAACCGAAGAAGTCATCCTGCCGCTGTTGGAAGCCAAAGGCCTAAAACACGGCAGGGATTTTTATCTTTGTTTT
>JAHJGZ010000012.1 GCA_018823795.1 Candidatus Omnitrophota bacterium | reverse complement strand
TCGTTAGAAATTACATTGATATTCTTAATGTTGATTAGTGTATTGAAAGGTTAAAATGCCTGCACATACAAGTTTTACTCACCTACATGTCCATACGCAATACAGTCTTCTTGACGGTGGTTGTAAAGTAACGGATCTTATAAAGCGTTCGTGTGAATTACGTTTTCCTGCTATTGCTATCACTGATCATGGTAATATGTTTGGTGTCATCAATTTTTATACTGAAGCCATGAAGCAGGGCATTAAGCCTATCATTGGCATGGAAGCCTATATTGCTCCTCAATCACGTTTTGATAAATCAACAGCAGGTTTGAGAGAGACCGCATTTCATATCGTTCTTCTTGCTAGGGACGAAGAGGGATATAAAAACCTCATGAAACTTTCTTCTATCGGTTATCGGGAAGGGTTTCATTATCGACCCCGTATTGATAAAAATGTTTTACGGGAATATTCGGCCGGTTTAATCGGACTCAGTGCCTGTCTGCGCGGTGAAGTAGCGTATTTAGTACTTAACAAAAGAGGCGATGAAGCGCAAAAGGTAGTGAGTGAATATGTAGACATCTTTGGGAAAAATAATTTTTTTCTTGAAGTGCAGGATCATGGTCTTAAGGAACAGAAGATAATTAATCAGGCTTTTTGTGCATTGGAAAAAAAGACCGGCGTGGGACTTGTTGCAACCAATGATGTCCATTACCTTTCGCAAAAAGACGCCTCGGCGCATGAGGCTTTGCTGTGTATTCAGACAGGCACAACGTTGAGCGATCCCGACCGTATGAAAATGTCCACCCCAAATTTTTATCTGAAATCTGAAGAGGAGATGCGGGCACTTTTTAACGATATTCCTCACGCGCTTCATAATACACTTGAAATTGCAGAGCGCTGTAATGTTGAAATAGATTTGGCGTCAACACATCTGCCGCATTTTAAAGTTCCTGAAGGAAAGACCGAGGTGTTGTACTTTAAAGAATTATGCCAAAACGGCCTTGAAAGTCATTTTGGGAAAAAAATACCCAGCGAATATCAAAAACGCCTTGATTATGAACTTTCTATGATTAATAAAATGGGGTATATGAGTTATTTTTTGATTGTATGGGACTTTGTTAAATTTGCGAAAGATCATAATATTCTCGTAGGGCCTGGCCGGGGATCTGCTGCAGGCAGTCTTGTTTCCTACGTCTTAAATATCACCGAAGTGGATCCGTTACAATTTGGACTTATTTTTGAACGATTCTTAAATCCCGATCGTGTCAGTCTTCCTGATATTGACATCGATTTTTGTTATGAACGGCGAGATGAGGTGATTAATTATGTTGCAAAACGTTACGGGCAGGATAATGTTGCACAAATAATTACTTTTAATACAATGGCTGCGCGTGGCGCAATACGTGATGTTGGCCGTGTTATGGGAATGCCGTACGGAGAGGTAGATAAAATTGCAAAATTGATTCCTGAAGAACTTAATATTACCATCAATAAAGCATTGAAAGCCGAACCACGATTGAAAGAGTTGGTTAATACCAGCCATGAAGTTGCCCAGCTGATTAAAACTGCAAAAGCGCTTGAAGGACTTTCACGTCATGCATCAGTTCATGCCGCGGGTGTTGTCATTTCTGATAAGATACTTACCGATTATGTACCGCTCTTTAAGGCCAATGATGTTATTTCCACACAAAATACGATGAAAGACCTTGAGAAAATCGGACTACTTAAAATGGATTTTTTGGGTCTCAAGACTTTGACCGTTATCAATGAAGCGGTTAAAATTATTCAACAGACACGAAACGAGACTATTACCATCAAAGATATTCCCTTTAATGACGAAAAAACATATGACCTTCTCTGTCACAGTGAAACATTTGGCGTGTTTCAGCTTGAAAGTTCGGGGATGCGTGATATTTTACGAAAGTTAAAGCCACGTAATTTTGAGGATATTGCCGCACTTCTTGCCCTCTATCGTCCGGGACCATTAGGCAGTGGTATGGTTGATGATTTTATTAATCGGAAAAATAATAATGCGGCTATTATCTACGATCATCCGTTGCTGGAGCCCATCTTGAAAGAAACCTATGGGGTTATTTTGTATCAGGAACAGGTAATGAAGATTGTCAGTGCACTTGCGGGATTTAGTCTCTCTCAAGCCGATCTCTTGCGGCGAGCAATGGGAAAAAAGACACCTGAAATTATGGAAGAACAGAAGAAAAATTTTATTGAAGGAGCGGTCAAAAATAAAATACAAAGAGATGTCGCGGCAAAGATCTTCAATTTAATCGAATACTTTGCCGGATATGGTTTCAATAAATCCCATTCTGTGGCATATAGCTTTATTTCGTATCAAACGGCATATTTGAAAGCAAATTTCCCTTTAGAATTTATGACCGCAATATTGACTTCAGAAAAAGATAATACCGATAAAATTGTTCGTTATATTGACGAGGCAAAACGGTTGGGAGTTACCATTTTGCCTCCCTGTGTAAATGAAAGCCAATCTGCATTTACCTGTTCCCTCGACGATAATTCAATCCGGTTTGGTCTTTCAGCCGTAAAAAATGTTGGTGTTACCTCAATTGACTCGATTATTAGTACGCGTAACCATAACGGAAAATTTTCCTCATTATATAATTTTACTGAAAATGTTGATTTGCGCGTCACCAATCGGAAAGTCGTGGAAAGCCTTATAAAATGTGGTGCGTATGATAGTTTTGGTTATAAACGTTCTCAGCTCATGGCTTCCCTGGATAATGCCTTAGAGGTGGGCAGCAAGGTACAAAAAGATCGTATTAGCGGGCAGCTTTCCTTTTTTAAAGATTTTGAAGAACAAAAAGAATTTCAGCATAATGGTCAAAAAATTCCTCATATTAGCGAATGGGCGGAGGGACAGCTTCTGGCTTTTGAAAAAGAAGTGCTCGGATTTTATATTTCATCACATCCACTTGCTAAACATGAAAGGCTCCTTAAAGTGTATACAACAGCCAATAGCGCCACCTTAGTTACTTTTTCAGATCAAACAGAGGTCAGTGTTGGCGGTATTATTGATTCGATTTCCAATAAAACAACCCGTAAGGGTGACCCGATGTGTTTCGTGCGCCTTCAGGATTTGGAGGGTAAGTGTGAGATAGTGGTTTTTCCCGAAGTATTGAAAAAGTCAGTAGGAATTCTCCAGAACGATGCTTTAGTTTTTGTAAGGGGGAAGGTCAATGCACGTGAAGATGAAGCAAAGATTATTGCTAATGAAATTATACCGCTTCATGAAGTACGGAAACGACTTACGAAGGTGTTTACGATTGACCTTTTTACTGCTGGGCTGAATCAAGAGATTCTTGGGCAGTTGAGGGATATATTGACAAGACATAGAGGAGCAGTACCGGTATATTTAAATTTTAAAGAACCGGATGGAAAATATACACAAGTTATTGCAGGAGAAGATGTTAAGGTGAGTTCAACCGAGGACTTATTTACTGAGGTTGAAACACTATTGGGAGAAAATACCATAAAAATAACGCTGTGAGCCCCGTTAGAAATTACGCCTGATGTTATTTATAAACAGGCGTTTAATAAAAGAGTTGTTTAAATAAATAGGTGTTTATTAGCAATAAGTTACATAAATGCCGGTGAGTTAAACTGTAAGCATTTTCCATTTCTAACGGGGTGAGTGCGTTATACAATTACTCTTCCATAGTATTATCACACAACGTATTATTTTACAATAAGATAAAGAAAAAAAACCTTGACATAAAAAGCAAAATTTGCTATTTTCTTGCATAGTAATGGTTTAGGAAAGATAAGTTTTTAATAAATCAAGAAGGAGGTGTTAGGAAATGACAAAGAAAGATATTGTTATGAAGGTTGCAAGTGATTCAAATTTAACACAGATTGATGTTAAGAAAGTTGTACAAAAGACTTTAGACACTATTTTGGAGAGTTTAGAGCGTGGTGAGACCGTAGAACTGAGAAATTTTGGTGTATTCAAAGTGAAACAAAGACGCGGTCGCATGGGAAGAAATCCTCGTACTGGTGAAGAAGTTCCAGTCCCTGAAAAAAGGGTTGTTGTTTTCAAGCCAGGATTGATTTTAAAACATAAGGTAAAATAAATACTGCACATCCGAACATTTTTCTTTGATAACAATGATGCAGTAAAGATATATTTTACCCAATAAGTACATTATTGCAAGTCTGGAGATAGAAGACGGAACATTTCCTACACCATATATATAACACCTTCATAGTTATAACGTAAAATATACTATTGATTGATGTGAAAAACCCCATAAATAAATAATGGGGTTTTTTACGCTTTTACCCGATGAAATGATCGCTCAAGCACCTTTTAAACAGCGAGCAATTTTTTCTGCGGTACTTATTTTGAGAAAGCTTTCGGTGATGTAAATAAAAAGGGGTACAAAGAAAGAACCGTGGGAGAAAAAAAAGCTTTACGGTTATTTTATACAGATCCCGCTAATGTATATGAGGACGAACTGTACATTACGGGAAAAGAAGTGCATCATATGCAGCATGTGCTCCGGCTTCCGCTCGGCGAGCGCTGTGAGGCCTTCGACGGCATAGGAAGTACCTATACCATTGAAATAGCAGAATATATTTCTCCTTATAGGGTTAAAGCACGAATTATCGAAAAAAGGCAGGAAAAGGAAAAACCGCCGGTTCAGATTACGGTTGCACAAGCAATTCCTCAAAAAAAGGTATTTGACCGTATTGTGGAAAAGGCAACCGAACTCGGTATTCAATCAATTATTCCTCTTCTTACTGATCGGACAAGTAATAAACTTTCGGGAGAACGGTCCCAAAGTGTCGTTGAACGATGGAAAACGGTCAGTATTCAAGCAGCAAAGCAAAGCAGACAAGCAACATTGCCCGATATTGAAGCACCTCAATCATTATATGATATTATTGACCGGCATGCTCAGTATGATTTTTTGTTGATGCCGTTTCCTGGTGAGGCAGTCACTATTAATGAAGTGATTTCTATGATACAGGAAGCGCGGCAGGATAGTTCATCACCGATTTCTATTTTATTACTCATCGGACCTGAAGGGGGGTTTACCCCGCAGGAACGTGACTCGATAAAGGCGCATGATGGTATTACATTTAGTTTAGGGAAAAATATCTTAAAGACTGATACCGCCATGATTGGCTGTGTTACGGTTTTAAAACAATGCCTGTAAAACGCAGATTATCGCAAATCCCTGCTGCCCGCAGCAGGAAAAAAACGCAAATCAACGCACATTGTTATATGCGAACATTTGCGTGCATCTGCGTGTAATTGCTTAAATTTGCGTCACGATGAAAGTTACTATGCCCAAAACAGTATACTTTAAAACGCTCGGTTGTAAAGTTAATCAATATGAAACACAAGGGATGCGGGAATCGCTTATAAGAAACGGTTTTTCAGAAATGGATCGTCCTGAAGAGGCTGATTATTGTGTTGTCAATTCATGTACCGTGACTCATCATAGTGACCGGAAGGCGCTATATTATATTCGACGATTTAAAAGACATAATCCACAGGGAAAAGTAGTTCTTACCGGTTGCCTTACGCATGATAATCTTACGGGGCTCCTCAAAAACGTGGATGTTGATATTATCCTTCCGAATGATCGAAAAATGAATATTGCACACGCCTTATTACCCCAGACACCTCATCCTATCAAAACTAATATGGAGGATACATGCCGCGGCATCTCATCATTTAAAGGGCATATGCGCGCTTTCGTAAAAGTGCAGGATGGCTGTAATATGAACTGTTCCTATTGTAAGGTGCGTATTGTACGGGGTTCATCACGCAGTAGGAGATTGTCGGATATACGCGATGAGGTACGGCGATTAGCAGACAATGGATATCAGGAAATTGTTCTTACCGGGATCCAGATTGGTGCGTACGGCAAAGATTTTAAGGAAAAGAAAGGACTGGTTGATCTCCTTGATGAGATACTCACTATTCCGTTAATCAAGAGAGTGCGATTAAGTTCTATCGAACCATTTGATGTGAGCAGGGAACTTATCCACTCTATGGCTATTACAGAAAGACTCTGTCCTCATCTTCATATTCCACTACAGAGTGGGGATGATCAAATATTACGCTTGATGCGGCGGCCGTATACACGAATACAGTATAAAGAATTGATTGATTGTTTGCGGGAAACAATACCTTCTTTTGGGTTAAGTACGGATGTTATTGTTGGTTTTCCGAGTGAAGATAATAATGCTTTTTATAATACACTATCTCTTCTCGAGGATGTCCGGCCATTCAAGATACATATATTTCCCTTTAGTCCACGAGCAGGCACTGATGCCTATTGCTTTGAGAATAAAGTATCTTCATCTATCGTCAAAAGACGTGAACAGAATGTACAGCAGATAAATGATATGCTTTTTAATAAAATGGCTTTAGAACTGAGGGGAACAACGCAAAACGTATTAATTGAAGGCAGCATTAATTCTTACTCAAGCGAATTGAGGGGGAGGACCCGACAGTATGTGAAGGTCTTAGTAAAAGGTGATGCTTCTCTCATTAATACCATTATACCGGTAACGATCCTCGATAATGGTAAAGATTATTTAAAGGGCGAGCGTATAGCCTAAAAGCCTTATTCTATTAACTGTTGATCGGGAGGAAATATATGATACTCTTACAACTTTTCGGATCATCTAAAATAGGTATGTTGCTATCACATTTGGGGTTTCTTGATATTGCTCTTGTGGTGGTACTGGTGTTGGGCGTTATTGTGGGATATGTACGCGGGTTCAGCCATCAATTCCCGCGATTTATTGCAATCATCATTACGATCGTTGTCGCAGTTCATTATTACGATCGAATCGGTTCGTTAGTCGTTGCACATTCTATCATCCCAAAAGATATTGCCCAGTTGGTGTCATTCCTTATTTTGGCTATTGGTGCTAATGTGGTAACACGACTTATTCTCATAGTGATTCAGAGAATAGGGAATGTAACTTTTGTTTATTTTTGGGAGCGTATCGTTGGCGGTCTTGTCGGGGCATTACGATTTGTTCTGTTATTAGGGTTGGTTATATTTTTTATTAATATACTCACCATCCCCATCATTGATAACTTTATGAAACAACCGTCACACTCTGGACAAAAGATAAGCAATCTTTGTATGAATGTACACGATTATTGGATGCGTGTAATAACGGGTATAAGTGAGATAACCTTTCCGGGAAATACGTATTAAACGTGAAGATATTACCGAGGCAGTTTTACGAGCGAAGTAGTCGTATTGTTGCTGTTGAATTACTGGGAAAAGTATTGGTAGTTCCGTGTGGAAGATCGCGGCTCACTGCGCGGATTGTTGAGACAGAAGCGTATAATGGAAGAACCGATCCGGCGTCTCACGCCTATCATGGACCCACGCCGCGAAATAAAGTGATGTTTGGCCCGGCGGGTTATGCGTATGTATATTTTATTTACGGTAATCACTATTGTTTTAATATTGTAACAGAAAAGGAAGGGATAGCAGGAGCGGTACTGATTCGAGCGGTTGAACCGATGTGTGGACTTTCGCTCATGAAGAAACGGCGTCAGGTTAGCGCTGCGCATCATATGAGTAACGGACCAGGGAAGTTAACGCACGCGTTGGGAATTACGAAGAAACATTCCGGATGTGATGTCGTAAGAGGTGTAATTGTCGTTCGAGAAGATACCGCCTCACAAAATGACGTGATGATGATTACCGTTACTCCGCGTATTGGAATACGGGAGGGAAAAAAGTTACTGTATCGTTTTTATATTAAAGGAAATAAGTTTATTTCAAGAACATAAACAAGGGAGCTCAAATGAAACTGCAGAAACTATACGAAACTATTATCGAGGAAGGTATTAATAATGATCCTCGTGGACGTGCCGGGGTAAAAGTTTTTTTAACAAAAACAAAGAAGAAATATGAACAGCTCGAAAAAAAACAAAAAGAAGTTTTTGATACTGATTGTTTGTGGAATCCTTATGCGGACAGCCGTCTTCTTTTTGGTGATCCCGACATGAAAATTTCTACTGTAATGGTCGGTATTGATATGGAGGTGGGTGAAATGGTGATGGTAGACCGTTTGCGTGAGCAAGGGAAGAAGATCGATTGTGTACTTGCGCATCATCCCGATGGCCATGCGCTGGCTCGTTTTTATGAGGTCATGTCACTGCAGGCAGACGTATTCAGTAAACGCGGTGTCCCCATTGCCATAGCAGAAAGTTTAACAAATGAAAGAATGGCGGAGGTGAGCAGAAGCGTATCGAGTGCAAACCATGCACGTACCGTTGATGCTGCCCGTTTGCTCAACATTCCTCTCCTCTGTGCTCATACACCAGTGGATAATCATGTCTATACGTATCTCCAGAAACTATTTGACAGGAAAAAGCCGCTATATTTAAAAAATGTTTTAGATATTCTAAATGAACAACCTGAATATAAAAAGGCGGCGCAGGAGGGTACTGTACCCCGCATTCTGCTTGGCGGCCCTGAAGGTCGAGCAGGAAAGATTTTAGTAGATATGACCGGCGGCACCGAAGGGTCAAAAGAGATTTTTTCACGCCTTGTTCAGAGCGGTATTAGTACTGTTGTGGGTATGCATTTTACGGAAGCTCATTTTAGAAAGGCGAAAGAATCGCGGATTAATATTATCAATGCCGGACATATCTCTTCTGATAATTTGGGATTCAATTTGCTTCTTGATACAATAATGAAAAAGGAAAAACTTGCTCTGATAGAGGCAAGTGGTTTCCGGAGAGCAAAGAGAAAATAATGAGTATCGATGAACGAACAATTGATCAAATAAGTGCCATGACCGATATTGTTCAGGTTATTGCGGGTTATATTCCGGTCAAACGTGCGGGGGCTAATTTTAAAGCAGTATGTCCTTTTCACCAGGAGAAGACCCCTTCTTTTATGATTAGTCCTCAGAAGCAGATATATCACTGTTTCGGATGCGGTGCTGGCGGAAATGTTTTTTCATTCATCATGAAATATGAAAATATGACCTTTCCGGAAACAGTGCGACACTTGGCAGCAAAATGCGGTGTTACCGTTCCGGAAAAACGTACGGCTTCAAAAAACGAGGTTTCGCGGACACGGCTCCTTTTGGATGTTTATAAAGCCGCGTTTGACTATTACCGTGGAAATTTTATGAAAGCTGAAAGCAAAAGTGCGCAGATCTATTTAGAAAAACGGGGGTTTTCACGCTCTATCATTGACGCCTTTGGTGTCGGCTATGCACGCAATGAATGGCGTGGTCTTCTGGATTATTTGCGTCAGAAGGAGTTTCATGAAAGTGCTATTCTTTCATCAGGGTTGGTGCTGCCGTCAAGCAAGGGGGCGCCATACGATTTTTTTAGAGATAGAATTATTTTTCCCATTATAAACATCAAAGAAAAGGTGGTTGCCTTTGGCGGCCGCACGCTGACACAAGAAGAGCCAAAATATATTAATACATCGGAGACCGAGCATTTTAGAAAACGGTTTGAACTCTATGGGCTCTATCGGGCACGCCGCAAAATTCGTGAGGCAGAGGGAACGGTGATTATTGTTGAAGGATATCTTGATGTCATGCGTCTTTATCAAGTCGGGCTTGAAAATGTAGTTGCCCCGCTTGGTACGGCGCTCACACGTGATCATGTACGCATTTTGAAACGATATGCCGAAAAAGCAATAATGATTTTTGACGGCGACAGTGCAGGTCTCAATGCTTCCCTCAGGAGTATCAATGCATTTTTAGAAGAATCATTATGCGTTGAAATTGTTATCCTTCCCAAAGGATATGACCCGGACAGTTTCGTCACCGAGCAGGGACGGGATGCTTTCTGTCATATGCTGAAGGACGCTCAGGACATTTTTGATTTTAAATTGAATTATCTTTTGAAAAAATTTGATAAAAATGATTCATCGGGGCTCATTAAAATTACGGATGAAATGTTTGAGATGCTTCATGCCGTCAAGAATACGATACTTCGAGACCGTTATATACGGAAACTCTCAGAGTGTCTTGGTATCCACGAAGGTTCTTTGCGGGAGGAGATGCATAAGAAAAAAAAACATGGATTCGATCCGGATCATGCCGTTACCGAACGGAAAACAAAACCCGCGGCTCGGAAATATCTCGAAGAACTGAGCCTTCTTCATATTCTTATTAGTGAACCCATTCTGTGCGAGAGGGCATTTGCTTTATTGAGTGCTGATGATTTTGAGCGGCCCGATGCACGTGAAATATTTGTCTATCTCGGGAAAATGTATCAGGAAGGAGAGCGGCGCATCGATTTTAATACTTTAATGAATAGAATTCAACATGACGATACACGGGCGATCTTAAGCGAACTTCCCTTTTTTAAGGTTGAAGAAGACAGTGAAGAAGAAGCCTTAGCGTATCGTATCTGTGAAATCAAGATGAGAGGATATAAAAAGAAAAAGATGGAAATTCATGAATGTATTATGCGTGCTGTACAAAATGGCGACGATGAAAATCTTAAGAAATATCAACAGATGAAAATTGACCTTCAGGAGAAAATCCAGGAACTTAAAACAAAGGGTAGTATGGTGTAACCATGAAAAAACGCAAGAAGAAAAAAAAGAAAAAAGTTCGTGCTTCAAAACGACGAAAACGGGTAACGAAAAGAACAAAGAAAAAGAGAAAAAAGCGTGTAACAAACAAGCGCACCAAGCGTTTACCGCGTAAAAAGAAAAGAAAGAAAAAAGTAAAAAGACGTACGGTGAAAAAGCACAAAGTAAAAAAGTGCAAAAAACCTTTTCATAAAAAAAGAAAAAGAGGACGACCAGCGAAACGCCTTAAAAAGGGCCTCATCAAGCATAAAGGGCGCATACCAAAGGAGAAAAAATCCCTCGTGCCGCCACCGCTTACCCAAACCGATAAGCGCAATATCATAGCGCACAAGCGCGCCCGCCTCGCCGCGATGCAAAAACCACAGTCAAAGAGTGTCAAAATCAGTGAGTATGTTGATCGTCTGGTGCACCTTGGAGAACGGCAAAAGTTTATTACCTATGAACAACTTAATATGCTCCTGCCAGAGGAAATTCTGAATACGAATAAGTTAGCAGAAATTATTATTCTGCTTGAGACAAAAAAAATAGAAATCACCTCTTCTCAAAACACCCGCTATAGTGTGCGGCTTGAGAAAGAAATGAGTACGCGGCGTAGACGAGCAGCCCTCTTAGAAGGTAAAAAAGAGGGGCTTATTGAGTTTCAATCCGGTGTCAAAATGGATGATCCGGTACGAACCTATCTGCGTCAGATGGGACAGATTCCGCTCTTGACGCGTGCGCAGGAAATAGACATTGCAAAACGGATCGAAGAAGCAGAAGACCGCCTGCGTATGGCAATATATGAAACAAAAGCTGCGCGTAATGAAGTCTTGACCGTTGCCAATGATATTCTTTCTGATGAAATAAGCTTGGAGTCGACCATTGATGACGATTGGGAGGCGGTGGCACTGACCAAACGGAAACTGAAGACGCTTACCCGTCGCCTGCGAGCAAGCCGGAAAAACGCACGCCTGGCTGAACTTTTTATGGAATTTTCTCTCGGTATGGATATTGTCGAGACCATGATTGCGAATTATAAAGCGCACTATAGAGAAATGCGTGAGCTTGAAGAAGAATTGAAACGGCAAAAGAAAAAGAGCAAACTTAAGAGTAAAGAAGAAAAAAAGGCCTTACGAGACAAGCGGACAAAATACCGCATCCTTTTTCGTGAACTGGGTGAGTCATCCAGTGCCGTTATGGAACGTTTGAAACTTATTGTGAAACGTTCACGAGAACTTTCGAAAGTAAAAAAGTCACTTGTTGCAGCAAACCTTCGTTTGGTCGTGAGTATTGCAAAAAAATACACCAACCGCGGTCTTACATTTCTTGATTTGATCCAGGAAGGCAACATCGGTCTTATGAAAGCGGTTGATAAGTTTGAATATAAACGGGGATACAAGTTTTCTACCTATGCCACATGGTGGATACGACAGGCGATTACCCGTTCTATCGCTGATCAGGCGCGCACCATCCGTATTCCGGTACATATGATAGAAACCATTAATAAATTTTATCGGGCATCACGCCATATTGTACAGGAAACCGGGCATGAGCCGACACCGGAAGAGGTAGCAAAGATCATGCATCTGCCGCTTGATAAAGTCAAAGGGGTTTTAAAGATTGCGCAAGAACCGATATCGTTGCAGACACCGATTGGTGATGACGGCGATACAAGTTTTGGCGATTTTATTGAAGATAAAGGGGCAGTCTCACCGGCAAATGCAACCGCCTATTCACTGCTTAAAGAACAAATGGACGATGTACTCTGTACATTAACCGAACGGGAAGAACGAGTCCTCAGGCTGCGGTTTGGTATTGGTGATGGTTATCCGCGCACCCTTGAAGAAGTCGGAACAATCTTTAGTGTTACCCGTGAACGTGTCCGTCAGATTGAAGCAAAAGCGTTGAGGAAACTACGCCATCCGACCCGCTCACGTCGTTTAAAAAACTTTCTTGACCTGCGTTTGCAGTAGACACTTGCTTTTCGTGAGTTGAACGGGACGCAGCAAAAGAATAATTGTTTTATTTCTACGAGGTGAACTATGTCACATTATTTTAAAACACTAGTCCTTTTTTTATTCATCATTATGCTTACGGGGTGTGTGGTACTTCCTCGTGATAAGGCTTATAAGTATTATAGCCAGGGAACAAATGAATACGGGCAGGGACAAAAAGAAGCAGCTCTTGCATCGTATCAAACAGCGATTGACGCTGATCCGACCTACGTGTGGTCATGGATCAGCCGCGGTACGCTCTATTGGGATGCAGGGGAATATACCAAAGCGTATGAAGATTTTCTCAATGCGGGTAAACAACCGATGGCGCGGGATGGCTTACGTGCATTTACCGTTGGGATTAATACTTTTTATCGTCCGACGAATGTGGCATCTCATGCTGCACATAGAGCGGCATTGGTATTCTACGATAAAGGGCAGTACGAGGAAGCGGACGTGTGGTGGCAAAAAGCTTACAGTGCATATCCGTGGCAGGAATTTATCCATCGTATGGGTGACTCGCGCATTAAGGCAAATAAAATTTCACAGGCTTTTGAATCTCTCGATCAGTGGATTGAACATTCACCGCGCTACGGGCCATATAAAGAGTCGTTAGGGCTTTCGGTCTTTCATGATAATAGATATGATTTAGTAAATACGGAAGAATCTGCAGGCGCAAAAGCTGAGGGGGAAGGTAATTTTCTTTTAGCATTTCAGCATTACGGTAAAGCCTATGCGTTATTAAAACCTGATTATGAGGAGGACCGGGGTAAACTTCTTACCGATTGTTTAATCCGTGCGTACCAAAAGTGTTCTCCGAAACCAAAACTTTTTGAATCGGCGCGGCGCTACATTGTACAGGCAAAAGTTCATGTGGAGGCAGGGCGGGACGCTGATGCGATTACGACGTACCGAAAGGTAAGTGAAATCGCACCCTGGTATCCAGCAGGCTTTTTTAATCAGGCGCTTCTCTATGGAAAATTAGGATCGGTTGCAGCAGAAACCGGAAACGGCAACAAGGAAGAAAATTTTAGTAAGGCGATTTTTTGGATGAAACGGTACCTTGAAATCGCACCTGATGCCGCCAATGTCAGAACTGCGCAGGATAGGATCTATGAATGGGAAGCGCAGGGAGGGCGTGATGCGGAGGATGCGCAATCATCAAAAGGATGGGTCGGCGCACAATGTATACAGGATGCGGGAGCAGTTAAAATCGATGCACTTATAGTCAACACGGGCGCTGAGCGTTCAGGCCTTCAAGTCGGGGATAGGATTATTTTCTTTGGCAATGAAAAAATCGAAACACTTGATGGCCTCTACCAAATCATTTACAATCGAAAAAAGGGGGATCTGGTAAGTATTGTCGTCGATCGGGACGGGAAACAACACACTTTATGGATGATCTTGGATTCCTACCCCGCGGAAACAAAGGTAAAAGTATGGCTTGGTGTTGCTTTATATCAAGCAGGAACGAGGACAATAATAGATCGTGTTGAGTCAAGAAGTCCGGCTTATAAAGCCGGTTTTAAAGTAGGAGATGTGCTGCTTACTTTTGACGGACAACCGATTACGAGTACTCAAGATTTTGTTAAAAAAGTGCAGTATAGTAATGCAGGCGATAAAGTGTCTATTACCGTAGAACGTTACGGAGAAGAACATACTCTTACACCGGTTCTTGTTCTCAGCATATAAAAATATCATGTATACCAAAACCGTGATCAAGGTTTTTTCTTTCTTTCTTGTCTGTGGCATTTGTATCTGTCTTTTTTCACTTCCGGCCTACGCCCTTTCCTGGACATGTCCCAATTGCGGGCAGACTTTCAATTTTGCCTCTAGTGACAGTGCGCATAGGAATAACTTTGCCCAACGGCATTCGGCTGCGTGCGGTTCGTCTTCCTCCTCCGGCGGCGGTTATGGCGGCTATGGAAGCTATGGGAGTTCAGGTGACCCTTATTTTGATGCCATGATGCCGGTGATGGAAATGTTTTTTAATGCCATGGGGCAGGAACTAGCAAACTCATTATTTGGAAATCCGGAACAGGAACGCCGAGCGCGCGAGCAACGTGCCCTTGAAGCCCAGCGGCGTGAAGAAGAACAACGCAGGCTTGAAGAAGAACGGCGCAGGCGTGAAGAAGAGAGAAGGCTGCGCCTTCAGGCAATACAACAAAAAATGTTATCCGATATGATGTTTCTCCAGGATGGCGGAACGCTCGATCTTATGGGGACTGATCAGAAACCGCTCGAACTGAATCTTATGGGATTTGAAAGTCAGGGATCCTTAGAACTGATGGGTATGGACGATACTTCAACTGTCGACCTTCGTCCGCAGGGAACCTCATTTTTTGGTCTCGGCGGTGGCGATGCTCAGGGGATGAATGATCCGAACGTTGTTGACTTGCGCCATCTGCAACAGGGGGTTTATTTAGCACAAGCGGCGGCACAATCAACGACCGACGATGCTCAGTTCTTAATGGAAGAAGCGCTGAACGCGACCCAAGGGAAACAGGTTTCTGTCTCGATTCCTCACGATGCAATACCGGTCATTGACGAAAAGGGACTTTTAGAATTTCAAACGATGAACAATGAATACCGGACCGCAAAAGATTCTCATATGTATTTTTCTGATCGGTCAATACTTGCTGATGAACGGTATAAAAAGGCGGCGTTCATGTACCAAAAAGCAAAAGAGGCATTGGATCAGGCAAGTGCTGACCCCTCTATTGATATGGAAACTCAAAAACAGCGATTGGCAGAAGTGTATGAGTCGTTAAAAAAATTACATGAAACACGCGAACAAGTACGTGCGGAGTTGACTGCTGCCCAGTGCGAGGTGAGTTGGAAGCGTGAAATGGTTGAGGAAAAAATTAGATCTCTCGCGATAAAAGCACCGCCCTCCCCGATCGGGCATATATTAGCGACCGAACGGGAGGAGACAAAACCGCCTATTGCTGAAAGAGTATTGCACCAAGGTCTTGCCCGGTTTAATAAAAAGTATGGAGATGAACAAGACAAGATATTTGTAAATGAATATGGCGTCTACCAGGACCCGGATCTTGAAGATGAACTTAAAGGAATTATCGACCAGATAAAACTGGTCTCACCATATCCGAATGAAGATATTCCGTTTAAAATTCTCGACAGTTCAGGGCCCGGAAAATATTCGTTTGGTGCGCAAGCGTCCACCTCAACGATTTATTATGACAGTGAATATCTGAAAGAATTGCAGAAAAAATACAAGGGTGATCCGAAAATGATGAGGGATGAACTTACCGTGGTCACCGCACATGAGCTTGCCCATATACAAAACGATCATGTGATCAAAGGATTTGTTCGTGCAAAGGCGACTTCTGTAATCGACTTAAAAGATTTTATATTACAGCCCTATCACAGTGATGAGGAAAAAAATGACATGTATGTAGAACTCGCCCGTAAGGTACAATTCCGTGGATACATGCGCGAGCAGGAAGAGGAGGCTGACCGCAACGGAGTACAATACGCACTCGCCTCCGGTGTTTCCAAACAGGCGGTTAAAAACATGTTTGATGATATGATGCCCTCTGAAAAAAGAAGATTGCAAAAAAGAGCTCAATGGGTCAAAACAGACCCGGATTATAATCCAACCGATATGCAAATTGATAAAATGTTCGAAACGCATCCCCGAACTGCCGAACGGCTCGAAAAGATTGAGAAAATCTGGGGTAAAGAATTCTGGAAAAAATAACGGCTTATACGAAAGGATCCGACTCATGGGGTATTATAAAAAGATAAAAAAACAATTGAGTGCCGTACTGGCAGTACTCATAGTACTCATATCGGGTTGCTCCACGTTTCGCTTGCGCGAACAGACACCGCCGCCGAACATTGCTGATGCCGCGGTGACCATCTTAAAGGTCGAAGATGCGCGCGGTAAGGGAGCGAATTATTTGGGTGTCGATCTCGTCGGCTATGTCATCGTACCCATATTCTGGTTCCAATACAAAAGTTCCGAACCACTCTCAGAAGTCACTGCAAATTTGTTGGTTGACAAAATGATTGCTGGCGGGATTCCTGCAAGCTACCAGCAGCATCTCACACTCGATTCAATTGGAAATTTTCCGAAGGATCACTTATTTGTCGAAACAACGATCAGAAAATTTTCCTTAGATTATACGTTACTGCACTTAATAATTGCATTTGGGCCGGGCTCCACGATCAAATCAGAAGTTTCCCTCGATATGAAAGTATATAGCGCACCGGCCGGAGATCTAGTATGGGAGGGAACATTGAGTGGAAAAGACAGGGCACCCTATGACTACTCAGTTATGCAGTCAAAGGTTAGCGCAGGTTCAAGCTGGCAGGATGTTGCTCACTACTATCCGCAAAAAGTTGTGGGAAAAATTTTTGATTCGATGGTGAGTAAATTTATATACGAAGCAGGGTTACAAGACATAAGCGGACAACCTTTAAAAATGCATCACCGCAGGCAAAGTGGTGGTTCAGCTCCAACGATATAAATTCCTGAGACGTAACTCTGACATCGTAAGTCAGAGTAGGTGTCATGAGCGTATCTATCATGTTATCATATGAAGAGTTACAAAAAGATATTTATTCCAGTAACAAATTTGACAAAATACCATAAAGGTGGCATACTTTAAATAGTCGTCAATAGGCGACTTACAATGAGAAATTGATAGCCGGGGTTATATGTAATGACGTGTGTCATTATGTATAACCCCGGTTCTATTGAAAGAGTAAGTGAGAAATGACTATAAACACCAAACTCACAAAAATAATGGCTGTGGTGACCGTAAGTATTTTTAGCTTTACGACAATACTTTCTGCGGCACCGTCTGCCTATACGATTAACGTCCCTGAGGAAAATGGCAAAGTATCACAACGCTATAAAGGGAAGTCTGAAAGAGTAATTATCCATATCCAGGATGCCCACGCCAGTTTTGAAGCACAAAAAAACCTTGCGCAAATTATCCAGCATATTACACCGCAACTGGGTAGTGATAAGACACCGTTTATTGGTGTTGAAGGAGCAATGGGAAAAGTGAATATGGTCCCTTTCAGACAGTTTCCGCTTGAAGAAGCACGTAAAGCAGTTGGAGAAGATTTTGTACGGAAAGGTATATTTACGGGGGCTGAACTTGCCGCTGCTTCATCAAAGAAGGATATCGAGTTGTGGGGGCTTGAAGATACGGAGCTTTTCCATAAAGATTTTAAGGCATTTTATACCGTTGCATTGAAGCAGGATGATTTGGAAAAAGAACTGGAAATATTGGAAGGCTATATTGCGTTACTGAAAGGTGCCATCTATAATGATGAGCTCAAAGCGTTTGATAAAGATGCATCACGCTATGAAAAAGACCAAGCCTTTTTTCTTGAATATCTCGGACTCCTCTACGAGCAGATAGATTCCTTTGATATCGATCTCGTGAATCATGTACAACTTATGCAATTTAAAGAGGCTTTTCTCCTTGAGCAGACCATTGACTACGAAGAGCTCGATACTGAAATCGAACAGCTTGCAGATCTCGTAATGACTTTTGTCGATGCGGGAGTAGCAGAATACTACCAAAACTACAAGGCAGAAAAAATTACACAGAAAGAGATCGTTTCCTACGTATGCGGCAAGGCAGTGCAGGCACAGATTGCGCTACACGAATATCAGACCATACTGCGCGCTCAGCAGTACTGGAATAAATTTGCGATGGTTGATATTGCACAACTTTTAAACGAAGTTTATGCGATTAATCACGAAATTAGAAATCACCTTGCCGTTACCGAGGATGAAAAACTACTTATCGACCTCACGCAGAGGATTACGCGTCTGAAGAGTCTTTTAGCACTTAAAGCGGTCAAAGAAGATGTTGCTGCGTTTAGAAATCACCAGGATCTGTATACTATTGAAACAATGGTTCAGGAAATAAAACGCCTTGCCCATCGAGCCTCTCTCACTATTGATATTAAACAACCCGCTGTTGATATTGATATGCTCCTTAAAGATGTCGATGAGTTTTACACCTTAGCTGAAGCACGGGATAAGGCGATGCTTGATAATCTTCTTACGAAAATGGATACCAAAAAACAGGATGTCGGCGTCTTAGTTGCTGGCGGCTATCATTCATCCGGTATTTTAAAATTACTCAAAGAACAGGACCTTTCTTTTGTGACCGTTGTGCCAAACATAAGTTCCCTTGCCAGTGATGGTGCGTATATGGACCGGATGCTGGGCAAAGTCGTTCCACTCAGTTCGCATCTTACGAGCAATTTACAGGTGAGTAGATTAAACGCGCTTCTTCCTGCCATTGCCGATGAAGCAGAACTTCACGGCGTGATCAGGAATTTTATCGATAATGTCAGGAAAAGAACTGCAGAAAATATCGACTGGGCCGCAGAACTCCAGGCTCGTGTTGATCAAGACGAACACTTCAGGCCGGTTGCTGATGCGATTTGGGACGTTTCGGAGCAGATTGTCCGCGATGCAATGACTGCGAGCAAAGATGAGATACCGACTGATACAGTCATCAATGATATACACACGTTAATAAATAATAAGAGTTATATACAGGATGTCGTTGGAAAACTTTCCCGAGCCGTTCCCAAAGTACGCTACAGTGCGCAGGAGATAGATGAAGCACGATCGTCATATCGCCATATCGGTATATCAATGGGAGGTACTAAACTTGCGGTTGCTGGACTTGACGGACATAATGCAATTCTATTTTATGATGAAGTCAAGTGGGATGACGTATTTGATGACTGGAAGACAAAACAAAAATCGCTCGATCCAAAAGATGCCAATGACGTTATGAGGATTGTTGCTCAAACGATAGAGAGGCTTCTCGAAAAAAACAAAATAGAAAAAGAGACTATTGCACAGGTAAGTGCGAGTCTTGCGGGACCCGTTAATGAAGAAGAAGGAATATATGGCGAAGAGTTTCCCGCACCCAATCTTCCGTTTAATAAATATCCTTTTAGGGACGAATTGCGAAGGATACTCGACAATGCTGGTATATCTGTTGCTGTTACAATCTATAATGATGCAATCGGTGCACTACGCGGTGAAACCTTTTCGCCGCAGGGTCTCTTAAAAGATGTTGACGACGGGGCTATTGTGATTTTTGGCACAGGCGGCAATATTACGGTTAAAAAAGAAGGAAGGAATTATACCGGGTTGACAAAAGATATTTACGAAGGTGCGCACAGTTGTATTCAAGTTTGCAATCCGACTGATGATACACTTCATTATCAATGGGTAGGGCAAAAAGCGAAAGGAAGACATCCTATTGAGCAGGGAAATACCGATGAGGAAATAATTCGAAAAAGTGGTGATTTTGGCAAGTTATATGTGAACGATAGAAAAAAATTTGAAGAACAATATCCGGACTATCCGATACTTGACTGGGCATCAGGGTTACGAGATATGGAGGATAGACTTGCCGGGCCTGGTTTAGAGAGCCGGCTTAAAGAAGCAGGAAGCCTTTTTACTCTAAAAACGCTTACCCATGAAGCCCAAAGAGGCAATCAAGAAGCTGTTCAGTGGCTTAAAAAGATTGCCCATGAGATGGGGCAGGCACTCGCAGCTTTTATTAATGAATATCATGACGAACTGTTTGTCTATAATATCATCCTTGTTTCAAGCGTGAGTGAAAATATAGGAAAAGGATTCTATGATAATGAAGATGATAAAGCACATGATTTGGATGTTTTTATGAAGACACTTCGCAGAAGTGCGGAAACAGAATTAGTATCTTATTTCGGATTAGACAGAGCAATAGCAAAAAAAATGGCGGAAGGTATTCAGCGTTCCCGTATGACATACGAAAGAGAATTAATCTCATATCAACCAACCGATGAGGAAGTCATTCGTGATTATCATACAAGAAATGCAGCATTGAAGAAGGAGACCGTCAGGAGCACCCTCTTATCTGATGGAAAGCGCCGCTACAGTGCTCAGGATACGTTTGATGAGGAGGAGGGGGCGGAAAAGGCCAAAGAAAACTTTTTACTTTTTGCACATGCATTATGTACATTACGCGACGAACAAAGTGGAAGAGACTTTCGCATAAAACAGCTAAGGAGAATAGGCGAAGGATTACATATTAAAAATTCGGTAGTCAAACAAGTTATTGAGAAAGCCTTCAGTCAAGATTTGACTATTGAAGCAGCTAAAGACGAAATTACCGATTTAGTAAATCAGTCAGAATTTTTAGAAATAAAAGGTGAAAGTTTTAATGACTTACAGGGACAGTTTGTTAGTACATTTAAAGAAGGACGATATAAAGAATCGGTAACAATTTTATTGAAGATGCACAATATTCCATCAAAAGAGTTGAAAAGCGGACAAAATTTAGCTCTCAGTAGGTTTGTTGAAATGCTGAAAAATGTAGGCGATATTCGTACCATTATGGCATTAACCAAAGAAATAAACAGAATATCGTGGCTCCATCCAACCGAAAGAGAAGATTATATTGAGGAGATGGGCGGCATTGACAATGTATTAAAGGATAATAAGGAAATGGGTGACCAACTGTTACAAAGGATTAAGGAATCAGTGGAAAACACATTGGTTACATTGGTACAGCTTTCAGACACAGATGTTCAGTCATTAAAAGAAGGTGACATGTTACTGTGGAATATCCGCGGAGCTCAGGTTCCTTTAGTGGTTGGTAAAATCGATACAGATGGGATCATGTGGGTAAGTTTTGTATTGATCGGAGATATATTTAAAAATGACAAAACTGATGCAAGAACTAATCATATTAATCGACTAATGAATATAGGTGGATCTTTTCAAAAATTAACCTTTTTTAATGAAGATAATTTAAATATTAATAAAAAAGGGGCATTTGATGTTCCACTCCAAGAAGAACGCCGTCGCTACAGTGCTCAGGATACGTTTGATGAGGAAGAGGGACGAGAGCTTTTCAGTAAACTGTCCGATGAACAGACGCGACTTATTAGCGTACTGGCTCATATAGCACAGCAAGCTGATCTTGAACAAATTATCCAAGATGTTCAAAGTGGTACAGGACGGCCACAGATATTTATTGAATTGGTACATATGCTATTGAGTGAGGCGAGAGCCGACTTAAGCAAACAAATGGTACGGGAGTATATGTCTTTTAGAGAAAAGAGAAAAGAGGGTTTTAGAAGCATCAGGGCATTACTTTTGAAAGTTGCGAATCAAGTGCAAGATGGATTAGCAGATCGTTACATGAGAGCAGCGAACCAGCTATTGCAACACGATAATGCATTGCGCGAGTATGCAGGTTTCGCCGATGCCGCAGTACTGATAGCGGCAATACCTGAGGCAGAAAGAGAAAAACCAAAACTTGATGATGCAGCACTGATCGAGGCAATACCTGAAGCAAAAATAAAAGAGCCTACCCCGGTGCCTGCCGATGATGGAGCTGAGGTCGATCTCAAATTTCTTACACTCGTCTCTGATAATCAACGGCGGCTGATAAAAGCGCTCTCTTTATTTGCTGACCTGCCTGATATTGCTACTGTTCAGCGGGAACTTAAAAGGTTAGGAAGTATCTACGATATCTTTCACCGTGCGGAAATGATATTGTTGAGCAGCGATCAGTTTCCATTGAGTATAGAGACAATGAAGAAATATCTTACTTTTAGGGACAAGAGGGAGCGAGAAGATTTTGTAGCGCTTCGTACGATGCTTCTTAAGCGTGTAGATGCGGTTCGGGAAGGAGCATTGGATACCTTTATGGAAGAAGCGCGGCATTTAACCCTCTTGAATGGTGTGTTTGGAAAACTTGCCGGACAGATTGCAGAAGAAGATTTTTTTGATATTGGTATCACTGATCCCTTTGTGCGGTATGCCCCTTTTGACGAAGGAAAATATGAGCCGTGGCCGCCATGGCGCGTGTTCTGGGGTAAACGCGAAAATGGCGAAGCCAGAACTATTGCTGATTTACCGGAAGGGGGATGGAAATTACATGTGGCAGCTCGTGAAGACAATGCAGCAAGAATATTTCAGGTAGTCCTGCCGCTGCTTCAACGCCATAATACGATTCATAAAGTCGCTATGAACATGGATGTGCTTAATGAATTAAATCAAGCAACAGGGAAATCGATAACACAACGGGGGAAAGTCATCGCCATCTACACAGAATCTGAAAAAGACGCAACCGATTTAGGGGTATTGATAGATAAAGCCCTCTTCAAAAATGGATTTGGCCCCAAAGATGCGCCGGTAGGCATGGTGTGGACAGAAAACGGTATCGGCGGTGATAAATTGATAAAAGGGACGAAAACAAGGTTAGTGGGGTATCGGTTTGGAATATTTAAGGATACAGGGCGTGGTGAAGCTTTTGAATATAAAGGAGAGAAATATAAAGATAACAGAGGGCAGTATAAGCCTGAAAATTTACAAGAAACGATCGGGACAATCCACTACAGCGATTCCCAGTCAATGGCAAATGGAGAAAAACTTCTGGAAGAAAAGTCGGTCCGTGAAATTTTAATGGACGTCAGAAAAAACGGTACGATTTCAAAAAAAGAATTGGCGAGTTTAGAGAGTGCGTTTGATTTTGACCAGTCTCCTGAAAAAATCACCTCCGACGAGATAGCGGTACTATTACGAGGGCTGGGGAAAGCGTACGGCCTTGATGTGTGTCTTGGATTTGCCGCGGTTCTCCTCAAAATAATAGCCTTTCCGTCAAGCCTCATAACCGATCATAATAGGGAAGATATTTTAGACCACTTCACCGACTTTTTTGATTCTAACCGACAGGTGGCGGCTATTACCAGAAATCCTGATTATCGGATTTATAAAGAAATGTTTGTTGTTGTCGAAAGGGTCGTGACGAAAGCCGTTACGTTAAGAGATATTACATTATTAAAGATTATCGCAAAAAAAATTGAGGGGAATATCACCCGTTTTGAGAAACCAGAGAATGAAGGAGCCGCTATTACGTACCCTGAGCAGCAGTATATGAGTGATCCGGGCTACTGGACCCGTTTTGCTGAGCAGTTTCCTGTGGAAGGAGAGGCTGAGCCTACCATCAATGAAGATGAGGCAGTATCCCTCATTACTCTTTTGCGTCATATTGCGGCGACCGTAAAAGAGGAAAATAATCATACCGTATGGAATCTCGAACATGCAGTTGCTATGCGTGATCACATTGACCGGCAAGTGCGTCAGCTCAAGAAGAGTCTGGAAGCTGCTGAAGCTGAACAGCAAGCACGGATAGAAGATGAGGTAGATGCAGTACCTGAAGTAAGTGCAGCAGAAATTCAAATGCTTGCAGAACATATTGCGGATTACCTTGAAGGTAAGACAACAGTCTTGATGAAAGAGACTCCCCGTTTTTGGCTCAATTTTCTGAATGAGTACAAAGAAGCTCGTATCAGACGGGATAGTGAAGTGTTGCAAGAGACCGATGGCCTCCGGTGGCTGGCTTTTAATATCTATAATCAAGCACTTGAAATACAAAGACGATTTGGCGATATCCATAATGAAGACGAAATCGCAGCTATCATGCGTTATCTCCTTGGTCAATATAGAAAGGGGAAACTGCGGTTCAGCCCAAAAGATGATTTGGAAGGGGGTGTTGACGAAGTCAGTGTTCCTGAGGCTGCAGCATTTGTTGTGGGAGAATACCGGCTTGCACAGGATAGTACACTGCTCGGTGTGACCATAGAATTTGATGTATCAGAAGGGTTGCTTACTGATGCGGTAAAACAGCAGATGATCAATCTTTTAGGAACATTGATTGAAGGAATAAAACGGGATTCTTTTAGCCTTATCGGCGATTTTATGGAGGAGCAAGGAAAAATACACATTAGTGATAAAAAGGGTGATAGATATTTTCATGATGGAACGAATGACGGGGTTATCTATATTCCTTTTAACCTCTTTCAAAAAGCTCTTACTTCTCATGAGTATCGCATCGAAGCAGCTATAAAACTTTTTCATGAATTCTGGCATGAAAGTAATCGGGTTGATGAGCGGGAACGTGAAATTATTGCAACAATTTTAAACCGCAAAGGTGACTTACTCGATCCGAAAAGAAAAGATGATGTCGAATATTTTGAAGAACTGTGGCTCACCTATCGTAACCGCCTCGAACTTTTTAAGCGCGGTATTATTCCAGTCGAAGCCCAAAATCGTATTACAAAAGATCAGTTAACCGATACTGATACCATGAGACGTGTAGTACGGCAGATGGCGCTTGATGATGTTAATCGATCTAATGTGGCACAGGCAGTTTCTACATTAATAACTGATGATGAGCTTTTAATAACTGCGTTTATGGCAATGGATAAATATGCTGAATCCCTCTCGCTTCTTGGGCAGTGGCAGGAGGAGACAACCAAGATGTTCCGCGACGGCGGCGTGAATATCGGCAATGTATGGGAGATCTTTGACCAGTTACTTGTTTCTGGACAGGAAGGGATTTTTCGGATCGGTATTACAGAAGGGGTTGTGACAAATAAGGATTTGATCCCTGCTATTGAAACTATTTTACAGAATGAAGAATTTACAAAACGCAATATTACCATCCGTATCGACCGGGGTGATGCGATCGATAACGATGCGGTCAAACGAGGTGATTATGCACTGCTGCTTCAGATGGACAATGAGGACCTCGGCCTTGAAGAAGCAAAATCAAAAGCATTTGCCTTTTCCCAGAAAAATGCAACGACAGAGATCACCTTTTTCCATAGTATCTTACTTGTTTTACTTGCAAAATATATTGAATCACTCCAGCGCGGCGGTGATAGCATTCCTGAAAATGTGTATGAACATTTATTTGACTTCGAAAATGGGGTGTTTACCCTTGCCAAGGAAAGCCTGGAACGGGTGAATAAAGAACTTATCAAGGCAGTACGGACGCAACTCTTCAAGATCGCCGCTTAAAATAAAACACATTTTCTTATATTGTAAAAAGTGAATGTTAACCTAAGTGTTTATAAATATTATGTTTAAAAAAACCCCATAAATAACATTAAATATATTATTGCAACCCTTGTAATTGCAATGAGATATGCTATACTTTGAACAAATTATTTTTAAGTGAGGTAAAACTGTCGAAAGACAGTGACACAAAGCTAAAGGGTCTAAGAGGCCTAATGGATTAGAATAACGTCCAAAGGATTTTCGGAAGCTTAAGACAGCCAGCTACATATATGAAAAATATGTGTAACTGGCTTTTTCATTTTAGGATGAAATGATCCGCCATAATGTGCAGGATGCACATGCTTTTTACGGCGGATTTGCACATTTTTATTATCGCTTAGGGACAGCAAACATATGAAATAGTTTCTGTCTCTCTTTACACCACAAAATTTCAAATAACTGGGATAACTAAGGATTTGGAATAGCATTTGGATATATCATGAACGAAAACAAAAATAATCAATCTCATTTCATGACAGCGCAAGAGGTCAGCGACTATCTGCGGATTCCTCTTAATAGTGTGTACTACCTTACACAAAAGGGGGATATTCAGGCGGTCAAGATTGGTAAGCACTGGCGCTATGTGAAAGAGGATATCGATAGTATTTTCCCTTCGCGTCGAACCAAAATGAAAGGTGAACATAGACAGTTTCCACGCATTAATTCAGACATATCCTGTCAGATACATCTACCATTACATAGTACAATAATCAAAACAACTAAAATTAAAAATCTGAGCTGCGGAGGAGCGTTGTTATGCGGAGATGATCTCACTGTTCATAATAATCGCCCTACTTGTGACGATCCTTTAGACCTTCATTTTTCATTAGAAGAAGAAGAACGTATTAACAGAACCTATCATATAAAAACGAGGGTTGTACGAGTAGAAAAAACCGGAAGATATTTGATAGCGGTTAAGTTTAGAGGTCTGAGAAATATAGAGAGAAGTATATTAGCAGAGTACATTGGGTGAAACAAATGAAAACGAGAAAAAAATCAATGCGGTTATCACAGTATGATTATTCAAAGAATGGGTATTATTTTGTGACCATATGTAACAAAGACCGCACCTGTTGTTTCGGCGATGTTGTTAATGGCGATATGGTATTGAATAATGCGGGGACCATGGTTGATGACATGTGGAATAGATTGTCAAAAAAATTCGACCATATTTCAATTGATCATTACATTATTATGCCCAAACATATTCATGGCATTATCATAATCGGGTCAGGAAATACGACGGGCGAACACATGGGTTCGCCCCTACATCATGATGGTACGAATGCGAATGTAGGGGCAGACCCACGTGCCTGCCCGAATGAAAAAACGATGGGGATGTCACAAATCATTCAATGGTTTAAAACAATGACAACAAACAAATATATGCATGGCGTTCGTGCATATGATTGGAAACCATTTGATAAAAAATTATGGCAGCGGTCATTTTATGATCACATCATACGAAATGAGTGTGAATTGAACAAAATATGCGAATACATTATCAATAATCCGGGCGAATGGGAGAATGATGAATTATATGAAGCATAGTACGATGCTTAAAATAATTGCTTTGTTGATTATGGTAGTGTTTGCCACCAATACCATTGTGTGGTCAAGCCCGGACTTTGCCTATAAGGTCCGCGTACCAGAGAAATATGGAAAGGTTAAACAACGATATAAAGGCACCTCGGAAAAAGTCATCATCAACATTCAGGATGCCCATTCCAGTTTTGAAGCACAGAAAAACCTTGCGAGGATAATCTGTGATTTGATTCCACAAATTAAGAAAACAGAAGACGGAAAACAGACAACAGAAAAGAAAAATCTGACCTCTGTTCCTTTCATTGGAATTGAAGGTGCTGTCGGTTCCTACGACCTTAAAGAGCTTAGGGAATTTCCTATTCAGGAAACAAAAGAGGCAGTCGGTGCAGAATATGTACAAGAGGGAAAATTTATTGGGGCGGAGTTCGCTAATATTATTGCTGATAACGATTTTACTCTTTACGGCCTTGAAGATAAGGATTTATTCCGCGACGAGTACCGTGCTTTTTATACTGTGATGCTCAAACACAAAGAGCTTGCAGGGGAGATACGTATTCTTGAAGAGCACGTAATGCGCCTCAAGGAAGCAACATATAATAAGCGGTTAAAAAGCTTTGATGAGACCGCCGCTCAGTATGAAAATGGCTCCCTGGCACTGCTCGAATTTTTTCCTGTAGTGTATGAAAAAATAGAACAATTACAGATAGATGTGTTTGAGTATGTCCATCTTGCACAATTCAAAGAAGTATCGCAGAACATCCATGAGAATAAAGCCGCACTGCTTGATATGGCAGCACTGGTACGAGATACGCGCATGGTTACTCATGAAATAAGAAATCGGTTAGCTACCTCTCGTGATGAAAGAAAACTTATTGCATTAGCTGAACGCATCATGCACCTTAAGCAGCTTGTTGCACTCAGAGCACAGAAAGAAGATGTGGAAAAATTTCGGAAGGAACGAGAGCAGTACGCGTTTAAAGTGATCGGTGATGAGATAGCAGAGCTTGACAGCAACTTCGGTGCCGGCAGACCGCATTCTGCCGATACCATTAACAGAGAACAGATGTTTGACTGTATCGACCAATTCTATGCCTATGCCGATAAACGAGACCGGGCAATGGTAGATAACCTCATAAAAAAAATGGATGAGACCGGACAATTGGTCGGTGTCCTTGTTGCCGGCGGATATCATTCAGAGAGCATTATACAATTACTTAAAGAAAGAGGTATTTCCTATCTTACGGTAACACCCCATCTGGATAGTGCCGTAGAAGATGTCGCGTATTTAAATCGTATGATGGGACATATTGCACCGCTCGATCCTCTGTTTACCAGTTCATTTCAAATCAGCCGGCTGAATAGTTCTGTGCAGGCTATTAATGAAACATTTTTTAATGATATTCGCCGCACGGCAAAAAAAGATATTCTCGGAGAAACCTTGCTTAATATGAAAGGGAAATTAGTATCCCCCGCACACGTGAAGGAACTTATTGCGCGATTAACCGAAAGCGGTAAGCCGCATGATACGCTCATTGCCGATGCATTAAAAACTATTTATGATGAGATCGTTGAAAAAAAGCTTATTGACCGATTACTCAGTGAAGGATACACACTGGGTGATATGCCTGCAAAAGTTACCACGATTGTTACTGAGAGTGTACGTACGCGTCTTGGCGATACCATCGACAAGCAGATAGATCTTGAAAAATTTTCTCAGGTCATGCAGTCTGAATATGAACATCTTCTGCTCGCCCAGCCTTATTTTTCACATGCCGAAACCGGCAGGAGCGAAGTATCTACACAAAAAACGAAAAGACGCGACGGTGCCGGATGGAAAGCAACGACAAAGTATACACAAGATATTGGCCGAGAACTCGGGGCGCCTGAACTTGTGACAGAATTTTTTCTTGCTCCGCTGGAAGAAACAGCTATTCTGCTCGGCCTGATTGGCATGGTTACAAAAAGCACCATAGGGTTCATAGGGCGCATAGAACGATTCGTTAAGTTATTTCTTGCCTCACGACTTCCATTAATTGCCCTTATAGCATTTACACCGGATATATTACCGGTTACGCCACTCTGGTTAATGATGCTCGAAATATTCTTTATTGGAATTTTTATCGCAGCAAATAGTGCTTATTTTGAAACTTTGCATGAGGAGTATGAAGGAGTACCTGAACCCATAGCGTTAGGTATTAGCATCTTTACTATTGTCAGTGGTGTTATGCTGTCCTGGTATCCGGTTTTTACGCCATGGAATATTTTTGTTTCCCTCAGTATTGAAACGACCATACTCCATTTTTTATGTAATCTCATTCAGTATAGACTTCAAAAATGGTTTGCGCGTCGATCGCTCAAACAAGGGGAAATTATGGAACCATTCGAATATTTTCCGCTCATTGAAAACGCTCCCGATCAATTGCGTACTATTTCAGTGCCACTTCCTCTTATCGCAGGCAATCTTCAAAAAAAAGAGAAACGTGCTGTGTTGACTGTATTAGAACGGTTAGTGCTTCAGATTAATAAGTATCAGCAGATGAAAAAAGGTGCTATGGACTATGATCTTGTTCTCTTGCGGCAGCATCTTGAATCATATATCACTGCGATACGTAACACTCAGACACCGGTAAATCTCAAACAGTTTAAGAAAGAGCTGGTGCGTATTGCTGTTTTTCTTACTGCCCTTGAGCGTAATGAACGTGAAGAACGTAGGCGTCAGCGAAAAATAGCAGAGATACAGAAAAGGGAAAAGGAGGCACTCCGTATGCTGAAAGTAGGTACCGATGCGGCCCTAGAGAAAAAGGAGCCCGATAGAAAACCTGTTGTTCCGGTGCCTAAGATAAAAGCGTTTAAGATTCCTTCTATTGATCGAACGAGACAAGAAGTGACAACACTTTTAAATAGATTTAAGAATACCCTTGAGCGGGTGTATCGGCATCGCACTATTAACGAAGACCATTATGAAACGCTCGTCACAATACATAACGAGTGGGAAGAAGCCATTGCGGAAAGTAGTGATGAGGACTATTTAAAAGCTATCCGACCGGGTATTATTCGTTGCGGGCAATGGTTGGACGGCCTTACTATGCCACTTCTGATTTCTTCCGAGGCAATTAAAAACCGTTTTGGCGGTGACATAACCGATGTACCGAAAGCGACGCTGCCTCCGTATGACCGCACTTCGCTCTTACGTATGCTTGAGGAAAAGGTTGAAAAACAGATCGTACTTTTGAATGGAGATAATATGCTTACTGCTGAGGAACGCGCTCAGCGTGACCTTACCATAACTCAGCTCAAGGAATCTATCTGGTTTTTAGAAGGGACGAAATCTGAACATTCGAAGATGATCCGGCGGACGGAAAGTGCTTTGGAAATGCTTTATGAAACAAGGCGCATTGCCAAACGGTTTTCAGAAAAACAGGTTCAGCCACCGGTGACGGAAGTAGATGCGGAACCGGTAAGTGCGTTTGATGCCGTGCAGGAGGAATTAGGCCCTGCATGGGTTCGAAAGGTACGGGATCTCATAGAAATTATTGCCGATGAGCTTGGCCTTGATTTTAGTGTCGAAAAAATTAAGATCAATATGTTGCGGGCTTATAAATTGTATCAGAAAGAAATTGAGCTGCTTCCTGATGAAAATTCAGAAGTCGGAGAGAAAATGAGAGCCGCGTTTGTTGCCCTTTGCCGTGACTATGATCCTGATTCATTCCGTACACGGCTCGACCTTATTAATGGTATCAAAGGAACACAGGCAGAGCGTTTCTTCATTTTTATTGCACAGCGGTTTACCCTTGAACACATACAAACAACGATTGATACGGCCCGTGAGCTCGGCGGTCTTGTTCTCGACGGAAAAGTTGATGTGGTGCTGGCAGATTTTGCGGGAACCGAGGGGGGCTCTATTGCCCGGCGCCAAAAAGAATTAGAATATGATGATGCCATTACGTTATTCCGCAAAGAGAATTTTCGTCCCGTTGACCCTACGGTGCTTATGCGCCACCTTCAAGGACAGATCGACCTTTTTAAGAGCATTGAAGCCCATGGCGTACAACCGGTAGCGGTCTACTCCGTGATAAAACAGAAAGAGAAAGCTGAAATAGAATTGATGATACTAAAAGACGAATTTTCAGCCGCTCTTGATGTCGGCAGAAAAATTTCTATGTATTTCAAGGGCACTCATTATATGCTCACCGTAAAACGAATCGAAAGATTCGGGAAATATACAACTGTTGTTGCTTACATCAGTGAAGGAAGCGAGAAGAAAAAAAGCCATTTTCGAAATATTGATACCCAACGGGCTGGTAGAGAGACAACGTTCTATACGGCACCTGATCTTCAACAGGAACGTGCTCAGCGTGAAGCGTTAGAACAGCTTCATGCAACGATTAAGGTTAATGCACTGGTTACACTGAAGGGGCAGGAGCATCCATCAACAACGGCAAACTTCATCCTTGATTATCTTTTAGGACTGAGAGCACCGCCTGAAGATATTATCACTATCGAAGAGCTTGAAGAAGCCAGACCGTACACTGAAGGTTTTGACAAATTTCAACGTGCCGCAGTCAATATGATTATCAAATCAACGTTTGCTTTTATTCATGGTTTCTTCGGTACCGGGAAGACAAAGACGTTAATGGCAGGGGTGAAGAATCTTGTTTTGGAAGAGAAAAAACCGGTGCTCCTTATCACACCGCAGCATAAACTTGCGGATGATATTATGCACCGTTTTGTCAGTGACGTTGAAGAAAAAGGCGAACGAGCGATGCCCATGTATCGTTTTGGCATGGCAGAAGATAAATTTGATCCGGATATTAAAGATTCCCTTAGTCGGCGTTCGGAAGCAGCACGAAAAAGTTTTGCCGAGGCATATAGAGATCTCAATACTAATAAGGGGGATGCAGGATGCCTTTTTGCCGCAACCCCGATGGGTGGCAATTTTGACTGGCTACTTCGCATACATCGTAATCCGAACGCAAAGCAGTATTTGGAAAATCTGACCATCATTGTTGATGAAGCCGCTCTTATTAATTATCCGGAACTTATTGCGACGTTGTGGTATCTTTCGCCCGAGAGTCTTATTCTGATGGGGGACCATATTCAATTTGATTCATATCCCCTTGAGGCGACGCTCAGGGGACATGGAAAACAGGTTGCTGAGCGCGTTACGAAAGAAACCAAAAATTTTGAGCAGATTCGCGATCGTTACAATACCAGTCTTTTTAAAGAATTAGTCAATTGGAATACATTTAATAGAGTCCGGCTTCTTAAAAATTATCGCAATCATTGGATGATCATTGAGTTGGCACAGTTTTTTTATCAAAATCTGAAGCTTAAGAGCATAAGTGATGAGCGTGGAGACCGTGTGAAGCAAAATACCCTGTGTGTGTATGATACGTCATCAAGTAAGGCCTATGATGACTATGATGCACAAGACGGTTTTTCTAACACCTTTGAAGCAGAGTGGATTGTAACGAAACTCAAGGAATTTTTAGGAAAAGTGAGCGAAGAAGGGACCCCGTATACGGCGGATGATATACTGATCATTACTCCGTACAACGGCCAGGTCGCGTTGATTCAGAAAAAAATACAAGTAGATAAAGAATTACAAGCAAGCCTTTCAGCCGAAGAAATGGACGCACTCCTCAATAATGTAATTACCTCCCGAAGAATTCAAGGGGGTGAAAAAAAGGTTGTATTAGTTTCATTTGTGCGCTCGAAGAAGAAAGCGACGTATTTTCCCTCGATTATCAATGATCCGGCGTTATTACTGGTTGATGAAACCCGCGGCATTGACAAGCTTGCACTTATCGGTAATCAAAGAACCTTATCCGCCCTGAGTAAGAGGGGTAAAAGGCCTGATATGTACCAGCATCTTTTTTCCTTTGGTGAAATATTTCAACAGGTTTTTGCAGCAGCAACCGACGAGGAACGAAAAGACGGAATGACAAAAGAGCGCTATTATGAATTACGCGAGCAGTGTGCACCGAATAATGGTGCACCAATGTCCAGAAGTGGATCCCACACGCGTCGTACCTTTATAAAAATACTTTTAGCGTTTGGTTTCAGTGCCGCAGTATCCGGAAAACTCTCATGGGCACAAAAACCATCTCCTCCTCCTAAAGAAACAGAAAAAGAAGTCACTCTTGAAGTTGTCTTTTATGCAAAACAGTATTTGCAGAATGCTCTTACCGCTGTTTCAGACGGGGTTTTCATGCCGCTCTTTACCGATGAGGAGAAGTGGGAGCAAACGTTTAAAGATCAAAAAATAGGAAGCCAGACCTTTAATCCGCGTGCTTGCGGTCAGTATATGAACGATCTCTATCTCGTTGTTATCGATAGTCGGCGTCGTTTAAAACTAGATATGCCGGATTATTCCGGTTTCACAAAGAAGATGGCTCGTGATCATCAAGCGGTTATCAAGGACATGCTTACCGTGATTGACAAGAGGACGCATATTCCCGGGAAAAAAAATCTGCTAGTCCCCGCTACAAGTAAAAATCGTTTATATATGGCATATGTCATGCATGTTGATAATAAGATAGCACAGGTTGGTTATGTTGTTAATGAGATCGATTTTTTGCGCGTCCAAGCGTTGCGGCTAGTTCGTAATAAGTTTTTAATAGGCCTCCATACACGGGACGAGAATGATGAAGGGGTATTGTTCGAACAATTTAAAATGCTGAAGGAGAAAGCGCAAGTCAGTGGATTTTCGGAAAGTGAGTTACAGAGGATAACTGATGACTATATAATGAAAATATTTAAGAAGATGATTCCCGGTGTTCCCCCTCAAAAAGTGCTTGCGACTGATCTGCGGGTCCCTGCTATGCGTGATTTTCTCGCTTTGGCCTTTGTACATTTTGTTACCTATATCCAAAAAAAAGGTGAGGCGACGCCCGGGATAGGATTTCATTCGACCGCAAAGGAGCTGCTTGGTGCGGTGTTGGATAAGCTTCTTACTGAAGAAGAAATGATTTTTAATATCAGACAATATTATAATATCGATTTTGATGAGGCACATAATGCTTTTGAGTATTATAAAAGTGAGGGGATTGAAAAGATCCGTCGTGAGATAGCAGAAATGATCGAGATTAATCTATGGCAGAGACGAACATGGACTGACGCCGCTTTTTTTTACGAGCATGTTGTCCTTCCCTGGTTTAAGATGGTCGAGTCGGGGGATCGTCTTGAACCCCATCTTGAGATGACGATATGTAATCGGTTCAGCACCCTTTTTCATCTGCCTGAGGCTGTGCGCACCAAACAGAAAGTCAAGCAAAGCGGCGACCTTCTTTTTAAACTGGTGACCGTATGGCGTGAAGAGATATATGCGCAGCCGTCAGTCGATATCGGAACTATTATAGAGGATCTGCGAACGATAACGCGTCAGGCACATATTGAGATTACCTCCATGGAAGATAATATACCGAGGAAGATATTCCATTTCCGTCTTATCGGTGATCCGATCCGTATACAGGAAAAGGATACATTGAAAGAAATTTCTACGATAGACTACTTCGGGATTGTTTCACGCGATGACTTTGGTCGCTCAACCGGATATATTATTTATAAGGAAGATAAACTTATGCTCGCTATAAGTGAAACACGCATGCAATTGGATGATATAAGTAGCACCATGAAAGGTGATTTTACCTTGCCCGGTGTTACCGAGGAGAGCATGAAAAACGCAGGGATTTCATTTGAGCATAAGGCTTTTCTTGATAGTATGACAGATATGTTTCGGTTGGATCTTCAAGAAATTTTGTATAAGGAACGCATGAGGAAAATGTTACAGACCGTTGCCGTGAATAATGTGATACAGCTTGTTATTCCCGACGAGGCTGAGCTCGGTATCCTGGTAAACATTGCCTCGGCAATTGCCGGTATCATATATGGACCGCTGCCTCATTTTACCCTAGCGGTGTTATTTCGGTTTATGCTGAATGAAGTTATAAAGAAAACGGGAACGCACAAGATGCAAAAAATAATGAAACGTGAGCTTGAAACATTATGGGATACTACGCAAAAAAGACGCCGCAAGGAGATTACCGTTGCAGAGCTGTGCACACGTATGCGAAAACTGTATGCTATCTTCAGAAAAGAAATAACGTATTTACCCGATCTTGCCCGTCATGAAAAATTTTTTAAAAGGGTCGAGACCATGGTTGGTGATCATTTTGACCGTGCGTTAGTTCAGAATGAAAAGGATCCCGACGGGTGGGAGGTCAGACAAAAAACGGTGGATACGGTTTTGGCTAGCATAGCTGAGAAAAAACGCGAAGATGAATTATTTCGAGCCAAAGAAATAGCGCGGATCACACGGAGGAAAAAATGGAGCATACTTGTTGCCGCCAGTGGTGTCTGTGGTGCGGCAATGAGCATTGTAAAAGAAGCCATGAAGAAAAGCATATTAAAAGAGAAGATGAAAGATCAGGATAATGGCGATGACTCAAGCGGGAAGGATAAAAAACGTGAGGTGCCTCCTGCGGTCACTCCTGTTAAAGAAGCTGCGGTTACCAAACCTTCACCACCGGCCGAACCAATGACGCTGCAGGTCGACGATGAAGAGCCGTCAGAGATAGCCGAACACGCTTCTTTTAAAGAAGTCATACAGGATGACATTCACCGTGAATTACTTCGTGCGGCAAAAAAACTTTTAGCTGCTATGATAGCACGGAAAAAGATAAAGACAGACGTGGACCGCAGCGATGACATTCTCTTTGTTGTTGCGGATGAGCGGTTGGATGAGGATGAACTTAAACGGCTCAAAGAATCGGTAGAAAAAAGATTTTTTACCATTTTTGAGAAAAGTATTGTGTCTTGTGATGCACTATCGGTTGCTGTCAAAAGAATAGCAGAATTTAATGCAATGGATACCATTGCTGCAGAAACCGTAGTGGTGTTCGTCGGAACAGAATCGCGTGATATACTGCTTGTTAAAGAAGATCATCGGGAGCGGGTACAAGCCTGGACATCGTTAGGCGGCAATAAAGAACATCGGTCGGTATTTATTACCTTTTTATTTCCCTATATTATTACCGCGCTTCTCGGCGGCAAAGGGGAGATCGTTTTAGAACAGGTCGTCGATCAGAACGGCAATTTGCTGGGGAAAGGCATATTTATGAGAATCAGTGATTTTATGGCAGCAGTGAAACGTGACGCAACCGAAAAACTGGTGAAGCAGGCGGCCTAGCGCTGACTCGGATTAGATAGACTTATCCAGCGTAGCTGGATAAATTCTGGCATATAACTTAGCTTCATTATCACCTGCCTGCCGGCCGGCAGGTTCGCTAAGTATACATTCTGGCATATTCATTTCATTTACCCAGCATAGCTGGATAAATTCCAACGCATCAGTTATCTTCATTTCATTCGATAACTGATGTTGTCATTTAAGCAACTTCTTCTACAATGGTATTACATCGTGGGCAGGTATAATAGGTAGTAATAGCTCGTTCATTTGTTTCATGGGAATGATCATCATTGATATGGTGAAGCCCCCATATCTTCTTTATGGTATTATATAGTAAGTACTCAATTTCTTTACGGCATCGTGGACATTCCACATTAATCCTTTTTTCTTCCTAACTATTTGATAATAAACGAGTTAAATACATAAGACCAACTTAGTGGATATATAAAGAATAGCATAATTATTGAAAATTTCAAGAGATAACCGTTTCTAAATTCGATAGTTACAGAGTTGCCCACGTAAAGTACTGCAAGTAGGCATGCCTACCCGACTTACAACTTCACACGGTATAGAGTAATGAGCTGTTTATAAAAAGATATGTTAAAAAATAATATTAAAATTAGGTATTGACAAATTGATATTAATAAATATAATAAAACATAAT
>JAHJGZ010000112.1 GCA_018823795.1 Candidatus Omnitrophota bacterium | reverse complement strand
GTGCATGCCGGATGACGACAAGGTGTCGATAACTAACACCAGGAAAAAATTTAACAAATTTACTGCCTAATTTTTTATTGAGCACTTTTATTAAAGATGCAGCTTCTTGTGTTGAAATATGTCCCGCACTGTAATCAGCTATGATACCATCGTTTTCAGTAATTAAATTACAGCGGAAGGCAACTTCGTTCTCATCTAATTTTATGCCCATGTTTGCAGCTTCAAGAGGCCCACGGCCTGTATAATATTTTCTGGGGTCATATCCTAACAATGACAAATGCGCTATATCAGAACCAGGCTCCATCCTCTCAGGAATGTTGCCTACTAAACCAGCGCGTCCATTGCGCGCAAAATAATTCATATTCGGAATCTTCGCAACTTCTAATGGTGTTTTCCCTTCAATTTCGGGAACTGGATAATCAGCCATACCATCCGGAACTAAAACTATATATTTCACTTTGGCACTCCCTCTATGTTTCCATATCCATAATTTTGATTATTTCTTCTATTTTTGGTTCAGCAGAAACAATTGAATCATCAAAACTCAATGCTAAATCAGGGTCTTTTAATCCATGACCGGTGAGCGTACACACAATGGTCGTTTCCTCTTTAAAATACTTTTTCTGAGCTAATTTAATCAGTCCTGCAACTGACGCAGCAGAAGCCGGCTCACAAAAAACACCGTCATGTTCGGCTAAAAAACGATAGGCAGCAATAATTTCATCATCGGTTACCATATCAATAAGCCCGTTTGATTCATCACGCGCTTGCTCTGCTTGTTTCCAACTCGCAGGATTTCCAATCCTAATTGCCGTAGCAACTGTCTCCGGCGCTTTAATCGGATGTCCGTGTACAATAGGAGCTGCACCCGCAGCTTGGAACCCAAGCATCTTTGGTAATTGTGAGCTTTTTTGTGCCTTAAAATATTCCTTATATCCCTTCCAGTATGCCGTAATATTGCCGGCGTTTCCGACAGGGATTACATGATAATCAGGCGCATCTCCTAAAGCATCACAAATCTCAAAGCTTGCAGTTTTTTGTCCTTCGATACGATACGGGTTCAATGAATTCACCAGTTGTATTGGATATTTTGCTGTTATTTCTTTTACGAGTTCGAGTGCTTCATCAAAATTTCCTTTAACCATAACGACCTGCGCACCATGTCGAAACGCCTGAGAAAGTTTTCCCTTTGCTACGTTCCCTTCAGGCACTAAAACAAAACATTTTAGTCCCGCACGCGCTGCATAGGCAGCGGCTGAAGCGGATGTATTCCCTGTTGAAGCACACATAACCGCTTTTCGTCCTTCTTCAATAGCCTTTGTTACGGCAAAGGTCATTCCCCTGTCTTTAAAAGAACCCGTTGGATTCAGTCCTTCAAATTTATAATAAATACGGACATTCAATCCAATATGTTTTGACAATGCTTCACTTAAAATCAAAGGAGTATTTCCCTCATTCAACGAGATAATACACTCGAGCGTTTTTTTCGTGACAGGCAAAAATTTCTGATAGCGTTCTATAATACCTATTGATCTTTCTTTAGGTTTTTTCATAATATCCCCTTATTCTTCTATGCGTATCACCCGAGAATGTCTCTTTATCACAGACAGTTTGTCAATCTGTCGGACTGCCTGTTGAATATGTTTTTCATAGGTCTCATGAGTTAACAATACCAACGGAACGACTTGTCCTATTTTGCGTTCTTTTTGAATAACATCAGAAATACTTATGCTATATCGTCCCAAAATACTTGATATCTTCGCTAAAACCCCTGGTCTATCAATAACTGAAAAACGTAAATAATGCCGTGAAAGGATTGATGAGATACTTTTCGTATGAGCCGCTTTAAGAGACGGTAAATATAACTTCTGGCGAAATCCTAAAGAATTTCGTGCTAAATCAATAATGTCACTTATAACGGCACTTGCAGTCGGCTTTGCCCCTGCCCCACGTCCATAAAAAAGCATATTTTCAACTTCATCACACATAAGATATACTGCATTGTATGAATCGTTCACATTCGCTAAAATATGATCTTTCGGCAGGAGGGTCGGCTGCACCCTGACTTCAATCCCTTCACTTCCCTCTTTTGCAATTGCCAATAATTTCACCACATAGCCAAGCTGGTCAGCAAAAGAGATATCCCACTCTTTAATACCTGATATTCCTTCACAACTCACTTCTTTAAAATTAATTTTTTTCCGAAAAGCAAGTTCTGCCAAAATAGTAATTTTATGAGCAGCATCAATACCATCAATATCCAATGAAGGATTTGCTTCTGCATACCCTTTTGCTTTTGCTATTGCAAGCGCTTTTTCAAAGCTCATACCGTCATGAGTCATTCTTGTTAGAATATAATTACAAGTACCATTTATGATACTTAAAATCCTAATTATGCGATTACTGACCAAGCTTTCAGTAAGTCCCTTAATAATCGGTATTCCTCCGCCGACACTGGCCTCAAAAAAGATTTGTCGGTTTAATTTACGCGCTGCTTTAAAAACATCCGAACCTTCTTCTGCTAACAAAGCTTTATTCGCAGTAACGACATCTTTACCTTTCTTGAATGCTTCTAAAATAATATTTTTAGCAATTGAAGTACCTCCAATAAGCTCAACAATACAATTAATTTCAGGATCTTTTATCATGTCGCGATAGGAAGGCACACATTCCCTTTTTAGAACACCGGCCTTGCGTACTGCCTTTGTATCTTTATCGCATACGGCTTTTATGTGGATAGAAATTCCTGTCTTTTTCTTTAGTATTGATGCCTTTCTTTTTAACTGTTTATAAACACCACTACCGACAGTTCCTACTCCAACTATGCCAATGTTATATACTTCCATAATAATTCCTCATTTTTTAGACACATTGTCAAAAATAAGTATCTTTATTTTTAGCAATTCCCTTATTATCAATCGATTAGGTTTTTACACATCTTACTTCTTTATAAACGTTTACCCTCCCCCTCAAGAGTCTTCATTTCTATCGTTTGTTACGCTCTCTGGGGCAGCATCCCACTTTCGCAGGAACTGCTTTTATATGGGTATCTATTATAATAGTTTCTTAGTTTTGAGTCTATAGCAAATATAACCGTCCATTAAGACCCTATGGTCTTCAACAATCCAAGAACAAACATGTTTCAAATAAGACTCTTTAAAAAATATTATATTGAAAAAAATATTCGATATCTTATTTTTTAAAACAGTCTTCTGATAATTTTTCTAATGAGTAAAGAATATTGGCGATTGATTAGTAAATTTTTTTTAATTATACTTTTATCTTCTGTATCAACGTTTCTTGAAATTTCACAAAAAAATAATTAAAGTATTTACAAAATGCTGCCGTTATGAGAATATATACATAAGAGTATGTAAAATATACTAAAAATAACCCTGGAGGAGGTGAAAATAAAATGGCAAAGAAAAAAGCAAAGAAAAAAGCAGCTAAGAAAGCTAAGAAAAAATAAATTAGACTAATTTTGAGTATCATATAATAAAAAACGCGGCGGTAAATTAATCGCTGCGTTTTTTATTTCTAATCTTTGTTTTTCCTTTCCTTGATCATACGTACTATTTTTAAAAAAAATACCACCGCAAGTATAAAAAAGGACAGAAAGCTAGCTGCCGCAAAATACAAGCTCGATTGCAATCCAAGTATAAAAGCAAGCATAAAACACCCTATACTGCCAACACTAAACATTATTATCGTTACTATGTATTTCATTTATTTTATAAAATAAAGAGGTAATGCAGTATCAACCACATTACCTCTTTATAATGCCTTACTTTCGGGACGGCCGGATTCGAACCGGCGACCTCTTGAACCCCATTCAAGTGCGCTAATCCAAACTACGCTACGTCCCGATATTCTTTATGTGTACCTTACTGCTTTCTTTAAATCGTCTGTTTGTCAATTTCGTCTTTTGAGTCACGTAACATTAAGTCTGAAATAGACTGAAGGGGGGACTTATTTTTATACAATACCTGATACACTTCACTGGTTATCGGCATGTCAATGCTATGCTTTTCAGCAAGATTAAATGCCGAACGGGTTGTCTTCACCCCTTCAGCAATCATTTCCATTGACCCTACAATATCTTTTATTTTCTCTCCCCGCGCAATCCTTTCTCCAACAGAACGATTTCTTCCGTATGATGAAATACACGTAGTAACTAAATCGCCCATTCCTGAAAGGCCAAAAAATGTTTCAGCTTTTGCCCCCAAAACAATACCCAGTCTAATAATTTCTTGAAGACCACGAGATAATAATGCCGCCTTTGTATTGGCGCCAAAATCAAGTCCATCGCAAAGCCCAGCGGCAATAGCAATAACATTTTTGAGTGCACCCCCGAGCTCAACACCGATAAGATCATTTGAGGTATAAACACGAAATCGTGTTTCCATAAATATTTCCTGAACTTTTTTTGCGACTGCATGATTTTCAGATGTTGCAACAACACAGGTAGGGATATTACGAGCGACTTCTTCAGCATGAGATGGACCACTTAAAACGGCAAGTTTAATATCTCGAAGACATTCATGAATAATACGAGAAGGGGTTAATAAGGTTTCGTTCTCAATGCCTTTTACACAACTTACAACTATCTTCCGAGAAACATTACAAGTACTTATTTTTTCTAAAATCCCTCGTAAATATATTGTAGGAATTGCTACAACAAGTACATCATTCTGTTCAACCACTTGTTGTAAATTACTTGAAAAATTAATTGTTTGAGGAATCTTAATACGCGGAAGGTACTTCTTGTTTTCTCTTGTTATCTTAATTTCTTCTATATAGTGTGGAAACACACCCCATAATGTTGGAGACAATCCTTTGCGTGCTAACACAAGCGCGAGTGCTGTTCCCCATCCCCCATCACCTAAAATAGCTATTCGTATAGAATCCATATCCTTTAGCTCTCAGTACTACACCGGTCCTGTTGTATACGTCAATGGAAACTCAGTCTAACATGGACGAAAAAAAGCGTCAATAAAAAAGCGCAGTGTGTCTATATGTCCATTCCTCTTAAACACATCTACATTATTTTACCCCTTCTACGACAGTAATATTTTTACGGATCTCTTCAGGAATACGACAAGGTTTCATATCGCGGTTAACGAAGACATGAGTCGTATGTCCCTCGGCAACAGGTTCTTTTTCCCCTTTTTTTGTGATTATATATGAAAATTGCATTGAAGTACGCTTTAATTTACTAATCCATACAGTTACCGTAATAAGATCATCATATTTAAGTGACTTATGATACCGGCAATACGCTTCACCGACAGGCAAAAAAATGCCTTTTTTTTCATACTCGGTATAGGGAAATCCTAACTCACGAAAGTATTCGGTACGACTGACTTCAAACCAAACAAAATAATTACCATAATAACAAACCCCCATTTGATCAGTTTCTGCATATCGAATCCGTATATCTTTATGGTAATATTTCATATTTGTTTTATTTCGTAAATTTTGTCTCATTAGTCATAAAGTGTTATTTCGAAATATAAAGGCCCCTATACCAATACCGAAATAATCGGCGATAAGATCAAAAAATGAGCACTGGCGATTAGGAATAAACCATTGGTGGAATTCATCACTCGCAGCATACAATAATGAAAAAATTATAGTAAAAAGTAAAAAATTTCTGCGTATTTTTTCTGCTGGGCAACGACGAAATGCCCTGATAGTAAAAAAAGGTAACAGTAAAAACTCGATACAATGGATGATTTTATCACTCACCGGCAATGTGAAACCACCGGCAGGATCACTTTGATGAGAAATATAAAAAATGACACTCAGGTAACCAAAAAATGGCATCCAATATAAAAAAAATGCCTCTATTCCTTCTTTTACTTCTTTGCTGCGGCGCATGTATTTCCCTGCGGACACGATTGACAGGCTGCCGATGAGTCTTTGTTCCCTTTATCCGAATTTTCTTCTTTTTCTTTTTTCTTATAGGAGTCACTTCGATAATCGGTTCCATGAAAGCCACTACCTTTAAAAATAATGCCCGCACCGACTCCAAAGAGCCGCCGCAATTTCCCGCCACATGCAGTACACTTTTTTAACGGAACAGCAGTGATTTTTTGGAACTTTTCCATAACAGCTCCGCAATCGTTACATTCATATTCGTATGTTGGCATATATATCCTCCATTCGGAATAGCCTCATTTAAAATTTTTTTTTACTTTATCAAGAAAAGATTTTGTATTTTCTATTTCTTCACCACGCAACTGTGCTAATTGCCGAAGTATTTTTTTCTCTTCCTCTGTTAATTTTGTGGGAACAACAACAGTAATTCGCACATATTCATCTCCCCGTCCATAGCCATGCAAATTTGGCATTCCTTTTCCTGCAAGGCGAAAAAGTTTACCCGTTGGTGTTCCTGGAGGAATTTTGAGCTTTACTTGACCATCCAACGTGGGAACTTCAACTTGTGCACCCAACGCAGCTTGAGTAAATGAAATTTCTTTTTCACAAATAATATGGTCTTCTTCTCGTTTAAAAAAGGGATGCGGTTCTATTTCGATATACACATATAAACTTCCTCGAGGCCCACCATTAATTCCTGCTTCTCCTTCACCATTTACTTTTAATCGCGACCCTGTATCAACACCCGCAGGAATCTTAATATTAATTTTTCTCTCCCGTTGCACTCGTCCCGAACCATTACACTCTGAACAAGGCTTACTTATTTTCGTTCCCTGTCCTTGACAACCATGGCATGTTTTCGCAATACTAAAAAAACCTTGTGAAACACGGAGCTGGCCCGAGCCTCCACATTCAGGACACGTATCCTTTTTACTTCCCGGTGAAGCGCCACTGCCATTGCAGGAAACACATGTTTCAAACCGAGGAACGTTTATTACTGTTTCCTTTCCAAAAGCAGCTTCTGTAAAGCTCAATGTTAATTTATATTGTAAATCTGATCCCCGACGAGGACGATTTCCTCGAGAGCGACTTCTTCCACCACCAAAAATACTTTCGACATCAAAAAAATCTTCAAATATGTCACCAAAATTGCCAAAGATATCATCAAAATTGCTAAATCCACCAAAACCGCCACCACCTAATGAATGGCCGAACTGATCGTACTGAGCCCGTTTTTGTTGATCACTTAATACGGCATATGCTTCGGCTGCCTCTTTGAATTGCTCTTCAGCTTTTTTATCTCCCGGGTTTTTATCTGGATGATATTTTAGGGCAAGTTTACGATAACTTTTTTTCATCTCTTCCTGCGAAGCATTCTTACCTACCCCCAAAACTTCATAATAATCTCTTTTACTTGTCATTCTTTCTTCATTCCCTAACTTATTTCTTCATTTAACAATATTGTCTTATTTATACATCTTTTTTTAATAAAAGAAGGGATTAATCATTAAGAAGGGCTTCTTTATTATTCATCAGCCATGTTATTTTCAGATGAGGGCATCTTTTCTTCACGAGCCTCTGCCCCTTTATCCTCTGTATCGTGTGTCGTATCAGCAGTAGAAAGCTCTTTTACAGCACTTGGCTCAGCAATACGCACCCAGGAAGGTCTTAATAGCTTGTCCTTAAACATATAGCCACATTGTATTTCCTCAACGACAGTATCAGCCGGATGATCATCGGTTGAAACAACTCCAATAGCTTCATGCATATGTGGGTCAAATTGTTTTCCTATGGCCTCTATTTTACTGAGTCCATTATTTTTTAAAATATCATCGATCTGTTTTTTAATTAACTG
>JAHJGZ010000111.1 GCA_018823795.1 Candidatus Omnitrophota bacterium | reverse complement strand
TACAATAATCGATCTCTACTTCATGCAATTCTAAAACAATCATCGGCTCCTTACAAATAGGACACTCCACTGTTTTCTCCTTAATGAGCACGTAACTTATGGAAGTTCAGGATGAACGACATAAGTTACTGTACGAATTAATACTTTGCCAGCCAGCTGGCAAAGTATATGTGCAGCTACATACTTTACATCACTTCGTTCTGTAGAGTATGTCTTCACGTATCGCGCCGAGAATTACAAAATTATCGAAGAGAATTTTGTAATATCTTTCGAGTCAGGATACGTCTCTTTGCCCCTGCCATCTTGGAACATGGCAGGGATACATGGTGGCATAACTTAGCGAATGACAGTGAAGCTAAGTTATATGCCAGCATGTATCCAGCTTTGCTGGATAAATTCAGCCATCAGACTTACGGAACCTGCCTGCCGGCAGGCAGGTTCCGTAAGTCTGGGCTTCACTTAATAAAGTCAATATAAATAGCAAGCAGCAACGCCACTGCCGATAAACCAAAAATAAAAAAATAATTTATTCGTTCCTTTCGTGAACTTAACGCACACAAAAGAGAACTCATAAGCGTATAATCATCCTCTGAAAGTTTGCTTTTACGGGCAATCTTATTTTCCAGATCGTGCTGATTAATAAGTTTTGCTCGTGTTTGACTGACGTGAAATTTATAAATAAAAAAGAATAAAAAACCGCCAATGCCAATATACCACGCGATTTTTCCATAGATTGGATCGATATGCATCAACACCGTGACCACACGCATCGCAATGGTAGCAATAAGTCCGACAATAAAAAAAATCCACGACGTAAATGAATCTTTACATCGACGATATTCGCTACAGCTACGACATTGTTTTTTCATACGATCTCCTTCATCCAGCTTTGCTGGATAAATTCAGTTAAATTAAGACTTGTATCCCGCCTAATCGAATCCCGATTAGACTATACTTTGATTGCTGTCTAAGGGAATACGTGAAGACACAACGTATGGAGCTTGAAAAACGACATAAGTTGTCAGTCTGAACATATCCAGCTTTGCTCGATAAATTCGCACAGTAACTTAGCGAATGACAGTGAAGCTAAGTTATATGCCAGCACTTATCCAGCTTTGCTGGATAAATTCGCACAGTAACTTATGTCGCACAATGCCTGCCTACCGGCAGGCAGGTGCTCCATAAGTTACGTGCTCATTTAAAACGCACTAAAAACGGTTGAGTAATAGGTCCGTATTGATCCAATCGCCTTACCACACGCCATACCAACCACATACGTTAAGACAAGAATAATTGTTGTAATAATTACTTTTTTCTTTACCGAATACCGCGGATGTAATAAAACAAGAATCAACGCGAAGGGGCCAACACACACAAACGATATCACCATTGACAGAGGCTTAAAATACCACGCATCCCCTTTTTGCTTGTTTAAAAATTCCCCACAATAACGGCACTTGATGGCATCATCCTGAATTTCCTCAGCACAAAAAGGGCATTTTTTCATTTTTTAGATTCATTCCTCCTACAATGGCCTTTTCCGTAATTTATTAATTTGATCGACCTGTTTATTCAATTTTCGTATCTGTTCAAGTTGCCGGTGCATACGTTCGTGGTGTTTGAGCATTTTCAATTGCTTCTGATCCGCCGTTCCTTTTAATAATGCCCCGGGGGTAATCGTAACCCCTTTTTTAAAGGTCTTCTTCACTTTTTTGATCTTTTTCTGTGCGATTCGGCCCTGTTTAATAATAAATTCAGAGCCGCATTTAATACAGCGCACATTCATAAGACCCGGCTTCTTCCGTACGTCAACCATTAACTTTACTTTACATTTCGGACAGTGCATAGAATTCCTTTGATCTTCTGTAGGGGCACCCCTACAACTATTTTTTTTTTCGATACAACACAACAATGAAAACAACGAAGCTAAAAAGGAACAAATTGACAATATTAAAAACACGCCACACAATATCCTGCGAAACAAATCCAGCCGGCGCCATGAGAAGAAAACAACACCATACGCCAAGTGCCCAATAGAGACTAATGTCGCCAGAAGACTTTCGACGTATCACACGAACAATAAGAGGAATATTCCACAAGGGAAGTACTATTGCTGCAATAAGTGCTACTGTTTTCATCATCCCTTTATTTCACCTCAAAAGTAATTGATGTATCACTGCGCCACATAACCAAACACCGAAACTTGCCCCAAGAACCAACCCTAAAGGCATCTGTTTACGAAAACAAAAGTAAGCCACGGCAAAAAATAAAATACTGGGAAGAATCCCCCAGAGCGCACCTTTTGCATATCCCTCCATAACCGCCTTATTTCCTTTCACATCAATAAACAACCACACTAACACAAGGGCCCCGGTTAATGGCATTGTAGCTATGAGGCCGCTCAAGGTTGGCAATCGTCGGCCGAGAGACGTACAGATAAGAATAATAGTAACACTCATCAGTACTTTAAGAACCGTATGCATTGCACCCATTCCTCTTTAATTGTATATTGCTCTTTTTATAGTGGTTATTTTACCCTGCCTTTATTGCTTTAACAAGATTTAAAATAGAGCCCCTTTATGCCTCCTTGACACGTTCTCTGAATCATATTACTATTGCATATTCCTACTCATAGGCAAAAAAAATTATTAACTCCTTTCACTGGAGAATGACTTATGGATATACAGATAAAAATAAATACGTCCCCCGCTCTTGTTTTGATACGCTCTCTTTCCCTCTTTTTCATGATTTCGCTGATGGTGTTGAGTACTGCCTCCGCTGATCAAGAGATTTTTTTGACCAATGAAGACCGTTTGAGCGGCACTATTATTAAAGAGACGAATGAAACTATCACGCTCGAAACAGAACTTCTGGGAACCATCATTATTGATAAAAAAAATATCGAAAAAATTCAATCTGAAAAGAAACCGGCTCTAGAACGAGAGCAATCTGAAACCGGCATTGAATGGACACGAAAATTTGAAGCAGGATACAATGTTACCAGCGGCAATACCAAAGCAGATAGTTTTTCTCTTTCAACGTTTATTAATAGGAAAACTTTTGCGAACGAAACAACATTTAAAGCGGATATATTCCAATCATCCTCACAAGATACAATGGATGCACAGCGATGGTCTACAATGGCACGATATGCGTATAGCTTTTGGAAACGGAAATGGTATCATCTCTATAAACTTGAAGTTGACCACGACAAGTTTGCGAATGTTGATTACCGTATTATTCCGGTCACCGGTATCGGCTACTGGTTTTCCGACGCACTCCCTTTAAAGGCAATGGTAGAATGTTCAACCGGTCTTGAGCATACCGAATACAACAATGACACCGAAGATTCAGACGATGCCATCCTTCTTCCGCGTGCATACATCGAATGGCAGTTCTTAGGAAAATTAAGCCTCTCCGAAGAAGTCTTTACGTACGTCCCTATTGACGATTTCGGCGATTATCGTTTGACGTCAATATCGACCTTTTCATGCCCGATTATGGATAATCTTTCATTTAATATCCATTTCGTCAATGAATATGATGCATCGCCTGCAGCGGGTGCAAAAAAGCATGATAAGCGCCTTACGTCTTCAATCGCCTATGAATTTTAACGATTAGAATTCTATTCCTTCCTGGGCAGGAAAACCTTTTCGAAAAGGATGTTTAATCTCTCTCACCTCTGATACAAGATGTGCATGTTTCATAAGGAGGCGGGGAGCGCCGCGGCCGGTACACACAAGATGTACGGTTGAGGGTTTTGCTCTCAGAAGTTTTTGAATATCCTTCAGCGTAATGAGTTTACACAGATACGCACAATTAATCTCATCACAAATAATCATGTCATATTTCTTTGTTTTAAGCGCCCGGCAGGTAAAGGCAATCGCCTCACACGCCGCTTTTTTGTGAACCGCAAGGGGAAAACAGTCCCCCTTAATTTTACAAAATCCCTTTCCAAAAATCTTCAGGGTAAGACGGGGGATTTTTTTTAAAATAGCATGCTCGCCATACGGAGCATTTTTCATAAACTGGACGATCAGGACACGTTTTCCTCCTCCTAACGCGCGCAGGCCAAGCCCCAATGCAGCAGTGGTCTTCCCTTTTCCATTGCCCGTATAGCAAATCGTTAATCCCTGCGGAGATCTTTTACCTTTCTTAGATGGCATAATGATGCTATTGTACACGCTACACGGTACATTATTCAAGCATTGTGTTGTGATAGGATTTTTGTTTTTGACATATGAAAAAAACTATGGTACAAATAATGCACACGCAAAACAGTTTTTGCTATTTATGAGGCAAAACATGAATGATATTTTTATACATCACCGACAATTGCACAGCCGAAAACATCCCGATGTATTTGAGGATTGGCTCAATGATAAATGTGTCTACGTCACCTCACATACCGTTTTGCGAACCGTATCTCAACAAAACCAAGAACTTGTTTTTGACTGGTTATTAGAAAGGTAGGAAACGACGATGATTCATTGCTTAGGTGACACGAACGCACTCATTAAATACTATATTGACCTGCCCGGTTCCGATATTATTCGCTATCTCATCGACAAAAATCCTTCGGTCGCAATGAATATTACTAATGTGCACATAACAGAAATGATCGGTCTTTTTTACAAACTCCGTGCTAATGGAATAATAACCAGTGATGACTATTGCACACAATACATACATACGTTTTTGCACGACATTAAAGAGAAAAAGATCCTTGTGTACGATTTCTCAAATCAGCATATTCTCGACTTTGACGTATTTGAAAAGATAGCGACAACCCCTGCGCCACTTGTGCAACTGCCCTATACTATTACAAAGGGAATTCTTGTTAAGGGGACAAAAGATGATGCAGATACGGCAGACAGCATTCTCCTCGTGGTCATGAGAGAGATGCATCTCTTATCAGAAGGGAAATCATTTCTCGTTACGTGTGACGCTCATGTCAAAGCAATTGCACACGTATTTGGTCTTCCGGTGATTGATCCAGAAAAAGTAACCATTGATATGTTGCCGACAGTGCTGAATCTGCGAAGCGAACAAAGGAAAGAAGTCACCCTGAATGCCCTCTGTACCTATGAAAATGATGTGCAGGTAATGCCCGTTATGAGGACTATAAATATTTCTGAGCGTGGCCTTTGTCTCAGGACACGTGATGTATTGATACCACACAAAAATGTCGTCATCGACCTGGTTTCTGAAAATAATGGTCGTGAAATGCACAAAATCAGAGGAAGCGTTCAGTGGGTAGCAGAACACTGTGCGGGCATTAAATCGGAAACACCGATAAGTCTTGACGCATTACTTAACTAAGAAAAAAATCTGCAGTGAACCTCACTCCTATCAAACGGCACGCTCGGCTGCCTCAGACGTCTCTTCTATTCTCACTATCATAGGGCACGGGTGTTTTCTTCTTAATAATAATTTCCATACGATGAGCATCGGTCTGTGGTGAATCTAATTGATACAAATTATGCGGATAGGGGTAGGCATGTCCGGCAACGACGACACGGGTATCATCAAGTTGATTCGCTACAAAATAGTGTGCAATGGCAATTGCCCGCACTGTCGGCAGGAGTGTGTCACGCTCTTCTGAGGTGGCGGCATATTCGTCTGCGGTGTTGGCGTCATAGGCACTAATAATAACCTGCGCATAGCCTTCTTTCGTGACATAGTCAATAATAGTATTAAAAAGTGAATGTGCTTTTTTACTCAATTCTATAGAACCTGTGCTAAATATCTTTTTGGTCGGAATAACGATCCGCGTTTCATATGTTTTTACAATAACCTGACATCCCTTTAACTCCTCCTCAAGCTCTTTCGAACGCTTTCCTAATGCAATAATAAGGCTTCCATCACCGTCAGCACCTTGGTTTAAGAATGATTTTTTAAACTTCAGATATGAAATGATAGTGTGCGGTTGTGGCGTCTTTAACATCTCTAAGACATTCTGCAATGATGAGGGCATCGTAAATGCAAAAAAAGCAATAAAGAACGTTGTCAACAGTAACATCAATGATGTGTAAATGTGTAGATACGATGTGCTCGGTTCGGCCGGAGCGGTATCGTGTAGAATGCGAGCCATATCGTACAACGGTGGCCGCTCCGCATACAGAGTATCTGCCGGTTTTTCTATCGTTGTCTGATTTTCCATTGTATCGTATCCTCACCTACAAAAATAGTACGCCTCAACTAAATGGTGAAATAATAAGATGCAAAAAACTTTCTGAAGAATCACCTGCCGGTAGTATCGATTGGATAGAACCGCTTTCACAACCGTATACCTGCATCGTAAACCGTTCTGTATGATCGTCCCCCATACGCAGTGTCAGGAGGCCAATTGCTCGCCGCATACGTTCGAGCGGCATCTGCCAGCGTGTATAAATATCTATGTCATTTCTAAAAGCACCGTCACTATATGACTCAAGAATGATCATATTGGGAATATCTTTGATAACACGAGCCACCCGCGTCAATATTTCATCACCGTACGTCGTGATCTCAGCGGTCCCCGTATTGAACAAAAGAGCATTATCGAACGTAAACACAATACGTCCGTCAGCAGTTCTTTGAATCGCAACAACATCGTCAAGCCCCCTTGATGCAATAAAATGTCTAAAATCACCCAGAGAAACCACTAAGTATTCCAACGTTAAGCGGTCATACTGCGCGGTTTTTTCTCTGAAGGTGCGAATGCTGGTGAGTGATTGTGGCGTCAGTAAACTTCCGGAACTATTGAATGGTTCATTCAACAGTTGTACGAACGCAGACGTTTCCCCCGTCGTTCCACGTGCCGGGACCGTAGAGAGTCCATCCCCGCCGTGTTGCATAAGAGGAGAGAAAGAAAGTTTTTGTATCTCTTTTTCGCTCAATGAACCTATCTTTTCAGCCTCGAGCTGTTGCGTAACGGACGGCTTCTCTACTTTCGGTTTCATCTGTTCCTGGATAGATTGATCGCGCGCAATGATATTAACGGTTCCAAATGATGACAAAGAAATAAAGAGGACAAAAAACGCAAGTATGAGTGTGACACTATCGCCAAACGTGATCAACCAATTGTATTCATTGGCTTCACTCGTCTCATCAGATACGAATGAGTAAAGGCTTTGTTGATTAAATTCCATAACTTACAATATGTTTCTGATCGTGGAACGATTGCCGCTCTTCAGGATTGAGAAAAATAAAAAGCCGTTCTTTAATGATTGCCGCACTTTCGGTCGATTGAATTGCAGCAATGCCTTCAATAATAAGCATACGAAGCAGTTTCTCCTCATCAATCCGTTCTTGCAATTTAGCAGCCATAGGAAGGAAAACGAGATTTGCCATCAGTGCGCCGTAAAAGGTGGTAAGAAGCGCAACCGCCATACCCGTGCCGATTTGAGCTGGATTATCTATTGTGTAGAGCATTTGAATAAGACCGATAAGCGTGCCGATCATACCAAAGGCCGGTGCGTACGCACCCATCCTCGTTAAAATTTTACTCGCCACTCTGCGCCGTTCGACCGAGATCATAAGTTCTTTATTAAGAATATCGGCGATGACCGCAATAGGAACATTATCAATGGCAAATTGAACCCCTTTTTTCAAAAAATAATAATCAATTGAATCGATATGATGTTCTAAGGCCAACTTCCCCTCTTTATGCGCGAGGCGAACGAGAAAGACAACCTTTTCGATGATCTCCTCAGGCGTGGGCAATTCTTGTACGATTGTTTCCCGGATAATTTTACCTGCTAATACTAACTTGCGTAACGGAAAACTAATAAAGGTAGCGCACGTCATGCCACCGACGGTAATCATAAATGCGGAATAATTGACGAACATGCGGGTATTGCCGCCTAAAACAATTGCGGTAATGATTAAGAAAAATCCTGTGCTAATACCGATGATCGTTCCAAAATCCATAGCGTATTTCTTTCGTGGTATAACAATTACGTACAATAAAATAAAAATTTCGTGCTTGTTTTGCTATCCGTAGGCTTTGTTATTCTCTCCTCACATGAGAAGAGTAATAAACGAGGGGCGTATTCGGTAGTTAACCATCCTTGAGGAAATCTTTGATAAAATTAATGGTATCACAAACGACCTCTAACAGCAAGCAGAAGTAGCATATATCCTACCCTTTTTCACACCCTAATCTGCCAGAGGGGCATCGAAATCCGTTTACGAAATGTCTCCCCGCCTAAAAGGTCGGTCTTGCGCTTCGGGAGTGCACACCGCCCTTCCATTTGGGGATGAACGTCCGGATCACGTTTGAGGAAAAGCCCGGTGCCTGAGAAAACAGTGTGTTTCCCGTACTTTGCATTAATGGCATCAATACTGTGTGCCAGCCGATGCATTGCGATCATACGGAGCGGGTCTTCGAAAAGTTCGAACTGTATGCCGCTGTCCTCTTCAAGATGAGTGAGGACAATACCGGTTGCCCGATACAACACATTCGTCTGGTACAGAGACTGCAGCATTTTTTCAAGGTGCGGAAACACTTCCTGCACAGAAATGGCTCCACGATTAAAATCAGACTGCACAGCCCCCCCTTTAAAGTCCTGTGTTCTCAAATACACAATGAACCGTTGTGCACGCAAATGATACCGCCGCAATTTTATGAACGCAGATTCTACATTGCGGAAGAGTTGTGCCTTGACATACGCATAGTCGTCTGAGGGAGGAGTAAATGTTTTGCTTTTTGATATTGATTGATAGGTAGTCTTCTCTTCTGCATTTAATTCATATACCTTCTCACCGCGAAGTTCATGCCACAATTCAACACCGGTTTTCCCCAGCAAACGTTTTATCCACATTTCTCCCCGTGTTGCATAATCAAATGCGGTATGTACGCCATGTTTATGGAGGAGTGCTGATATGTTTGGCCCGATCCCGCATACTTCACGGACAGGAATTTTTTTTACGAACTGGTGGATCGCTCCCCCTTTTACGATAGTGAGGCCCCTCGGCTTTTCATGCTTCGCGGCTAATTTTGCAAGGGTTTTCGTCAGACTTACTCCGATCGACACCGGAATATCAAGTTCCCCCTCGATTGTTTCCTTAATCTTCCCTGCAAGAGCGCCGTACCCCATTCGATGTAAGCGCCGCAGCCCTTTTAGGTCCGCATATCCTTCATCAATAGACGATTCTTCAACAACCGGCGTAAACCGGCGCATAATAGAAAACATCCGTTTCGAAATAAGGGAATAGGTTTCATAATCACTGGGAAGGATTATTGCAGTGGGACATAATTTCTTCACTTCCCATATCGGCGTCCCCCGCTTAATGCCGCACGCTTTTGCTTCGTAGGAAAGTGAGGCTACAATATTGCGCTCTTTGCCGGTAATCACGGCCTTCCCTTTCAACTCCGGATGGACCGATTGCTCACAGGACGCAAAAAATGCATCACCGTCAACGTGCAAAATAACATGTGGCCAGGATGAGAGAATGATTGGGCTGGACATATCAATTCAAAATTATAAATTAAAAATTAAAAATTAAAAAAGAAGAATAAAAAGAATTACTTCTCTATCTGTTTTCTGAGAGTCATTTGAATGCGTGCCATAATCTTACATAACTCTTCTGCTTTATCAATGAG
>JAHJGZ010000243.1 GCA_018823795.1 Candidatus Omnitrophota bacterium | reverse complement strand
CTTTTACCTCTGCTTTTATTTGAGATTCCCAAATGGCAGCCATTGTCACTTTTTCTTTAATATCAAAAACCTCATTATCAACTAAGTTTATTTTCTTTTCTAATCGCTCTACTCCTTCTTCAATCATATTACCTACCTTTTCTAAAATTTGTTTCATCATATCTTTATTAGTCATATTAGCCATAAGAACTATCTCCTTATATTATTTTTTTATTATACCACTTTTTAATTCCCCTTGGATAAAATTTTCAAATATGAACTTTGACTAAACAACCATTTAAATATTATAATGCAAATTATGCTAAATTTTCAAACAAAAACATTAAATAAAATATTACCCATAATAGCCTTCAGCATTCCCGTATCTGCGCTTATTTCATTTATACTTTCTATCCATTTTTCACCAGAATTCAAAATTCTTAAAGAATTAGTCAGTGAACTGGGTTATTATCCCAAAGGCTACTGCGCCACAAAAGCCGGTTCTCATATATTTAACTATGGCATGGCGTTTACCGGCCTTATATCTGTTGTCTGTTCTACTCTAATCTCAAAATCAAATTTAAAAAATCTGTTCAGCAATACTTCCTGCATTTTACTTACGGCTATGTCTTTTTCTTTAATGTTTCTCGGCATAATCCATGAAAGCGCATCTAAATACCATCTCGTTATCTCTGTTATATTCTTTATTTTAATACCGTTCTGCCTTTTCAGCGCAGGCAAAGATTTATTTAAAAACAACATGATAAAACTCGGTAAAACAAACAAAATACTCGGCATTATCAATTTTGCTTTATTACCCATTCTTTTAATGCCGCCGTTGGAATTGATTCCTATAATATGCCTTATTTTTATTCCGTTACAAGTCGGAACACTCTCTTTAAAACTGAATTCATAATTGTAGAGACGGATTGCATCCGTCTCCGAACTGGCAACTATCTCCGTTCTGAGACGGATTCAATCCGTCTCTACAATTATGAGACGCATGCAATCCGTCTCTACAATTATTTTTTTGCCAACACCAAATAAAAACACGGCGCCACAAACAAAGTAAGAAAAAACGACACTGACAACCCTGCAATAACCGTAAGCGCCAAATTACTCCATAAACTGTCATTTGAACCTGAAGCAAATATCATTGGCATTAATCCGAGTATGCTTGTAATTGTTGTTGCCAAAATAGGCCTAAACCTCATTCTGCATGCATAAATTATAGAATTTATTAATCCTTTTCCTTTTGTCCTTAGACTATTCATTGTATCTATAAGCACAGTGCCTGTATTTACCACTACTCCTGATAATAAAATAAATCCAATAATAGTGCCTAGCTGTATATCTCTGTTTAAAACCAAACACATTAAAAGCACGCCTATAAGCGCAAGAGGAATAGAACTCATAATTATAAGCGGCGCAGAATATGATTCAAACATCGCGGCAAGTACAATATAAATAAGCAAAATTGTTATAACTGCTGATAATATCATCTCTTTTCTTCCTTCCACAGCGCTGTAATATTTTTCATCAAAAAGATAATAATATCCTTTAGGAAATTTTATTTCTTTTAATAACGGCGTTATTTGTTCTATTGCTCTATCTAGTGAAATTCCTTCAAGAGTTGCGCTCACATGCATCATCCTGTACTTATTTTTTCTTAATATTCTTCCAGGGCCTGTGCTAAATTTTATATCTGAAATCTGTTCTAATGTTACTGTAAAACCTGAAGGCGTGGTTAACGGAAGAGCCCTGATCTTTTTTAAATCATCTCTATCCTGTTCCTGAAACCGCACCACAAGTTCTTTTTCTTTTCCATGCGAATACATTTTTGTAGCTCTCATGCCTCTTATCTTGGCATGAATAGAATCTGCAACATACTTTAATGTCATACCAAAAGAAGAAGCAACGTCTTTATTTATAATTATGTTCCATTCAGGAACTCCTTCTACAATACTTACCTTTACATCACAGAGGCCCTGAACTTTATTAAACTTATTTGAAATCTCTCCTGATATAATTTTCAAGTTATCATAGTCATATCCATAAATTTCAACCAAGAGTTCTTTTGTTTTATTTTTCTGGTTTTGTTCAAAATATATAAAAGCTTCAGATTGCAAAGGCATAGACTTTTTTCTTAAATTTTTGATTAGTTTTATCTGATTTGCACCTTTTTTTAAGCTATTCACTTCAATTTTTGGCGACCAGCCTTTTATATTCGAACTAAATGAAATAATTTGTTTTTCTTGTTTAACAACATCTTCTACTTTTGCAGTAATCTCTTTTATTATGCTGAATTTAATACCTGGTTTGGCCTGAATATTTATTACAAATCCTTCTCCCTCTTTCATATCTCCTATATTTGTATGCACCTTGGGAAATACAAAAGCCAGAAATAAAAGAACAAAAGAAAGTATGCCTAATTCTAAAAAAATCTTTTTAGGATTTCTTAAAATAGAAACTAATTT
>JAHJGZ010000234.1 GCA_018823795.1 Candidatus Omnitrophota bacterium | reverse complement strand
CTGTTAGAAATTTAACTTTTTCTGCTTCATCTTCAGGAAGTTTACAGTCTAAAGTATATTGATAAATTTCTCCCATTACTGTTGCCAAAGGGCCTAATGCTATCTCTACCCCTTTTGGCACAGATTCTTTTGCTTCAACAAGCCTTTCAGACACCAACTGTCTGGCAAAATAAATATCAACATTATCCTTGAAAATGATGGTGACTATTGAAATGCCATATTTTGTTACCGATCGCATCTGTTCTACTTTGGGCAATCCTCTCATTGCCATTTCAATTGGATGGGTAATTGTTCTTTCGATTTCCATGGCAGAGAGTCCTTGAGCATAACTTACAACTTCTACCTGCTTGTTAGTCACATCCGGGAACGCATCAATGGGTATGGTCAGGCATGAGTATACTCCGAGAGCAGCGATAATTAATGATATGATCATAATGGTAGCGCTCTGTTTCAAACAGAATTTAATTATTTTTTCTAACATAATTTTTTCACCTCAATTTTGATTAATGACATGGATCTTCAAGCCCTTCTTTTTTCAGTTCTGATAACAGAAAAAAATTACCCTTAACTACTACCTTTTCACCTTCTTGAATACCGGATGTTATTTCAACCAATTCATTGTTCTGTAGTCCAATCTCTACTTTTCGAGCTATAAACTCGTTATCTTGTTTTTGAATAAAAACTATGATTTCTCCATCTTTTTTCTGTACGGCTTCTGACGGAACTGCAATGGGAACAGCCTGTTCTTTTACCGCAAATTTTCCTGTAACAAATAATCCGGGACGAAGTATGCCTCTGGGATTATTTATAACTGCTCTGGCAATAGCTGTTCGTGTCTCTTCTGAAACAATGGGTGCAAAATATGATATTCGTGCTTTAATGTCAGAAATATTATTATTAACAGAAATTAAAACATTCATGCCGGTTTTAATATGGAGGATATCCTTCTCATGAACCTTAAAATCTATCCACACGGTGTTAAGGTCAGCGATTAAATACAGGTTACTCTCTTCTCTGGCCATTTCACCTACTGAAATATGTTTTTCAATGACTATGCCATTGACCGGAGCTATGACCTCATAACGGGTATATGAAAGATCATGTCCATTAGATAATTTAGGTAGATTTTCTTCTGAAAAACCCAAAGAATGTAATTTTTGTTCGGCAGACCGTAATTCAATCCGAGCTTTTTGGAACTGCTGTTTGGCATCAAGATATTCCTGCTCAGCAGTTATCTTTTTTTGCCATAGCTCTTCTTCACGCTTAAAATTTGCTTCGGTTAAATACAGCATTTCCTGAGCCGAAAAATATGCTGCTTTTAAGTCAGCCAATTCTTTACTTTCTAATATAGCCATCACATCCCCTGATTTTACTTTATCACCAATAGATTTTCTTACTTCTTTGACCACGCCTGGAACTTTTGGTAAAATATGTGTACTTTTATCTTTATTCAATGTAATCTCACCAGGTAAATTAACAAAGAGATTAAGAGTACCCGGACCTGCTGGTTCGGTCTTAATGCCAATCTTTTCTATGCCAGCAGATTGCAGGCTAATAATGTTTTCTTCAGAACAATGATCTTCTTCTTTTCCTTCCGGCGGATTATGGGTTTCATGATTAGATTCCTGTGCTTCTTTACATTTATTGTTCTCTTCAGAATGACAATCTTCTTCTTTTCCTTCCGACAGACTATGGCTTTCATGATCATGTTCCTGTGCTTCTTTACCTTTATCGAATATAGATTTAATTATCTTAAAATCAGAAAAGAATAGTATTAACAATATAGATGCTGATATAACAAACCCTATCCCTAAAATCCTTGAAAATTTAATCATTTTCCATCACTCCTTTTTCATCTAAACTATTTTGCGTTTCGCCAACAAGCCGTTCTATTTCTGCATAAACCTTATGATAAGAAAATAAGGATTCCAGATACTTACTTTTACTTTCAAAAAATGACCGTTGAGCATCCAATACTTCAAGATAACTGAATTTTCCAAAACGGTATCCTTCCTGAATAGAATTAAAAACTTTTTCCATGGCCGGGAGCATATTATTCCTTAAAAACGATATTTGGCTCAATAAAGTAGCGGCTTCTTCATAAGAAGAGTTTAATCCTTTATAAATAGAGACTTCTGCGGCATATTGTTCTTTATTAATTTGCTCCAGACATTGACTCGCTTCCCTGATGTTTCCCTGGTTCCTGTCAAAAACTTTTAATGGCATAGAAAATTCGACGACATAGGCATTATCTTTTTTCTTATTCGTCTTCTCATCCATAGTTTCTTTACCGTTAATATTTTTAACACCGCCTGCTATTGTTATATCAGGAAAAATTTGAGATTCTTCCCGTTTCAGGACTGCCCGACGATGATCTTCCTCGGTTTTAAGCCGGGCAATATCAGGATTTTTTGAAATTAATTCTGTTAGCTCTTTAAGACTCTTTAGGGGTTCAAGCATTTCTAAATTGCCTTCAACAGTTTCAAAAGACTGCTCCCTGTTCCCTAATATCGCATTAAGTTCTTTTCCTTTCGATTTCAATTTCCTTTCAATATTTTTAAGTTCTATTTTTTGATTCTCCAGACTCGCCTTAGCTTTTATCTCTTCTAATGGTGAAACTTTTCCGGCGGATACTCTTTCGTTAACTGTCTGATAAACTTTCTCAGCTAATTTTGTAAGTTCAATATTAAGGTTCAACAATTCTTTAAGCCCAAGTGTATCATAAAAAGATTGAGTTGCATCTTTTATAATATCCAACTTAAGCGACTTAATATTCCAGAGAATAAGGTCTTCTTCTATTACTGCCACTTTTTCTCTTTTGCCCCGTTTATTCCCTAACTGAATTTCCTGACTCAATAGTAAAGACCTTTCAGCAGATTCAAAATTTTTAAATTCACCGTACCCATTAAAATTTT
>JAHJGZ010000110.1 GCA_018823795.1 Candidatus Omnitrophota bacterium | reverse complement strand
GATTGCCATAAGCGATTATTACGAACATATTATAAAAGACAGACATCCGAAGGGATTGGTTAGGAGAATTTATAATGGCGTTCAGCCGGAAGATTTTGAAGGAGAAACCGTAGAAATTGTTCCTGATAAAATTATCGCTTTTTTCCATGGCCGTCTTGTGGCACAAAAAGGAATTGCGTTGATAGCAGAAGCGGCGCGCAGAGATAAAAATATCCTTTTTATTATCGCTGGTGGGTGTTCTGTAGAACCAGACCACGCCCCACTTGCCGCAGACATTGACGAATTAAAAAGCAACGCATTAAAGGACAATGTGTTGATGTTGGGCAGAATATCTCAACCGTTAATAGGAGCATATTTAAGAAAGGCGGATGTAGCCATCTATCCTCATTATCGAGCCCCATTTGATTTAGCTGTTCTTGAAGCGATGGCTTGCGGGACACCAACTATATGCACCGCTACTGATGCTTTACTGGAATACTCAACACATAATGTTAACGCATATCATATACCAGAGCCACCGACAGTTGAAAATTTACTAAAAGCTATTTATGCGGTTGCAGGTGATGGTGAGCTTAAAAAAAGGATTTCAGAAGGCGGTAAGAAAAAAGGACAAGAGATGGGCTGGCAGAGAGCAGCACAACAGACGGTTGAATTTTATAGGGAGATTATCAATGGCTATAAAATATAAATTCCAATTAAGCGCAGTGAGCAGTTTGGACTATAACCCGGAAACGGGTAAATTTGAATTTGATGGAGAGGCGGTAGGTGAAAATCTCTTGAACCGCCTTGCTTTTATATTTTCACTTGTAAACGAAATTTCCACTTATGCAGTAGCAAATGTTCCCGTAAGTGTAAGGGCTGAGGCAGAGCGAGTAGTTACTAATGCGTTACTTAATAAGTTGAATATCCTTAATGTTGACGGAGTATGGCAGGCGTGGATTGATTTTGAAACAGGCACGGGGGCAATTAGTGTCGGCAGGGAAGACGGAGAATTTGATTATGCCGAGAAAGTAGGAGAAGAAACTATTTTACACGAAGGCATTAAATCTAATGTTCTTGGGTTTTATAGGAGTATTGTTACTTTTGCTATATCTATGAATACAAGGGCAAAGGGTTCGGCTCAGCAAGGACTTGCGCTTCTTGGGAAAATAGTAAGGGATTCAAGACCATCTATTGGAATTTGATATGCAAATCTTATGAACGGGATACCTGTTTATGACGGGGGAAGGGGAATATTATGGGTGAGGAAAAGATACCGGAAAGGGTTGCAGTCCTTGAAGTTTGCTATAAAAATTTAAAAAAAGATTTGTTCGGCGGGAATGGAAAGCCAGGCGCGTTTCCCGCATTAGAAGGCAAAGTTGAAGATGTGAAGAAACTATTTACAAATCATCTTGGGCATTTGAAACAGGAGCAGATAAGAAAAGAAGAAGAATTCAAAACCGAACGCGGGAAATGGTCCCGGCGAAGATTTGATATTTTAAAGATAATCTTAAACGCAATACTTGTTTTAGCAGTTTCATTTCTTGTGCCGATAGGAATATGTCTTATATCTAAAATAACGAGTTTGAACTTAGGAGGGTGAGATTATGGGACTAAAAGGGAAAAGGTTTGTATTTGCGATAGTAGCTATGATTTGCGCTTCGGTAGTTACTATTATCCTTAAATATCCGGCAGATATTTATTTGAAAATAGTATTGGCTCTTTCTGCGGTCTTTACTGTCGGGCAAACATATTCTGATATCAAGAATAGTGAGGTAAAAAAATGAAAAAAAGTTTTTTGAAAAAACGGGGGACGGGGCTTGCGCCCAAAAAGAAAAGAGATTCGTTTGTAGATAGGATTAAATCGCCGATAATAACAAAGGAAATATTAAAAACCATTCAGGCGATAAATGTGAAATCTATCAAGGCGATTGCGGACACCATAACTAACGTGCTCGATGTTCAGCTTGTTGATGCGGATGTTAAGAAGGTCAAGGCAGCAATAAGAGAAATAGTTGACTTGTTTAAAGCAAGCCTGAAATGAAATTGGCAACTATAAGATTTATTCAAGAGGATGGAAGTAGTATTGATTTAGTTACTTCTAAAGATTATGCAGACGGTATTTTGGGTGTCGTGCAACACTCTTGTAATACTATAGGCGATGGTTGGTATTTTCCCAAGAGTTGGTGGCAGAAGTTTTTAGAAAAGTTAGGAATTTCAAAAAGGAGGAACGGACCATGAAAGAGAAGGAAAGTTGGATAAGGGTAGGGTTAGTTTGTATGGTGGCGGTAGTAGTGGCAGTCTTGTTGTCCGGTTGCGCTTCTACCGGAAGCTCTCAATGGATATGGAAGGCAGATTTTAACGATAAGGCCGCTGTTGAGATAGTGGTAATGGTAAAAGACATTGATCGGGCAAGTTTAGCCGGCGCATTAACGGCGGGCATGGAAGGTTGGGGAGCGGCAGAGCTTGCGACGATTACACCTTGGGGATATGTTGCGGTTACAGGAATAAGGGCTGTTTTTAATCAACAGGAGAGGAAAAGCGCGACTCAAAGACTTAGAATTATGGAAGGCGAAGTGGGCGGCATAATATTCATACCTTCTGCAAATAAGCTCTCAAAAGATATAGTCGTAGTCCTTATGAAAGAAAACTGCACACCCGAACATTTGGACAAAATAGTCCAGATGGTAAAGACAAGTATAGGAGAAGAAAATATAGTGGAATGAAAACAGATAATTTTTCATGTGACCCCGGGGCGGATGAACTCAGAAATAAAGCTGTGTTTAGGAGAACGGCCTGACTTAATCTGCCCCGATCCTTTTATGTTTAAAATAATATTAGAACGGATCCTATTCTTTATCCAACCGGCGGCAGTAATAGTTTTCTTTATCTCAGGAGTGGTTTCGATATTGCTGGGGAAATGGACGCAGGGGATTATTAACCTATGTTTCGCAGTAGCTAATTATTTGATATTTTTCGGATGAGATTATTTCTTTGCAGGATATTTCCATGAGTAATTACAATCTTTGCATTGGAGTATATTGATAGCAAAAGGCGAAATTATCATTAGAAAAAGGCCAATAATCATTCCAACAATTCCTATCAGCGGGATGAGGAACATAATCCAAAAGCTGATCCCGAGCATCATAAAACCCAAGCCCACAAAGAAACACCCGCCACGACTTTCTACTCGGTTTGAATTGCATCGTGGACAGGGCTCCCAATTCTTTTTTATATTATTTATTTCGCTTTCCACATTTCGCCTTCTTTTTTAAACTCGATTGAATAAGCGGAAGAACCATATCCCGTTTCTATATGTAATGTAAATTCCTGCACATCTGCCGGCAACTGCTCAAAAACAACTATTTTTTCTTTTGTAACTCCGGGATAGATTTCTCCTATCCAAAAAGGATTATCTTTTATGTTCTTCCGTTTTTCTATTTCCGATTTTAACAGTAACGCAGTAACGGGCTCATACTGTCTATTGCCCGCCACAATAGTATAGCTATCCGTAATATCCTTTTTAGATTGGCCATCATTGGTATAGTGCATAATGAAAACCATGTAATGATTGATTTCGGGTGGGCCAAATAGCGAAACTTCTTGGTAAGGATAATCAGAGTAGTAACTATATTTTAGACTTACACTGGCAAATGCAGAGGTGAAGATAATAAAGAACAAAATTAACGGAAGGAATTTTTTCATTTTATTTCATCTAATTTTTGTTTTGCTTGTGCAATAAGAGAACGAAGTTGCGATAATTGAGTTGTTGAAAGAAATGCCGTTGTTCTACCTATATAGCCACTAGTTACAGCGGCTGAAATCTTTCCTGCAGTTCCACTAAATACAGTTATGGTGAGATCCCCCTTCGTGCTATAGGTAGCTTCAAATCCCGCAAGTTTGGTTGGATTGGATGTAATATTGGATATATAATCAATCCCTTTTAATAGCGGTTCGATTTCATCATAATCAATAAAAGTTCTATTTGACCGATCTAACCGGCCGCTTTCTTTAACATCGACAGCAATTCCTCTTTGGCGGGCATCGATTGAGATGTTAGTTAATTCTATACATTTCACCGAAACCGACCCTAAACCCGAAACGGAACTTTCCGTTCCTATTCCTTTAATAACCACTGTACCAGTTTGTTTTTCAAAGATTTCAAGTTTTGTTTTAGGTTCTTCCGGTTTTGCGGTTTGGGTATATCCATTTCCGAAAACAAGCAACCCAAGAATAATAAAACTTAAAATTATTTTTTTCATAACTTCTCTTCCTTTTTTTCTCCTTCGGGAGGGAATCCTTTTAGAGATATGGGGAAACATGCTTTGCCTAAAAACAACTGAGTTAAACCTCTCCGGATAACTGCTTGTTCTACTTCCATTAACCCATGCGCTATTGGAATATAACATCCTCTCTTAATGAGAGTTTTGTCAAAATTATATCCTAAAATTATTGACATTTCATATAATAAATTAGTTAATAATTCTTTAGACTTATCAGAGCTTATTTGGATCTGAGTTTTATAATCTTCGGAATTTTGATTTTGGGGATAGTTTGCAAAATTATCTAATAATTCTTTCCATGCATTAACCACCTTTTTATCGGTATAAAAATCTATATCAATCATATTCAAAGCTTCTACATGAGATGGGGAAAGAGGGGTTGTTCTTGTTGCCATTAGTATTTTAAAAATTTTCCGTTTTCTTCCTTTTGCTTCTTTAAAATTCTCAATAAACTTTTGGACTTGAATAGCCAATAAAGGGGCAAGGATTATAGCTACAACAACCATCCAATCACTTATTGTCATGAGATCTACTCTATTCCTTCAATTAAAGTCAAAATTGCTTTGCGCTTTTTATCTGGCATCGATGGTAACGAATCTAAAATAATTTTGCAAGTTTCCTTAACATCACTCGAGGTTTTGTGGACCGCAAGAAAGACCTTCAAAGCAACAGGGTCATTCAACGCCTCGGTTATTTCGGGATGTTTTTTGATGAGGGATTGGAGATTTCCCGGCAATTCTTCCGGGTTATATTCTCCGCGTTTTTCTGCAATAGCGGCGTGTCTTTGTTTTAATTTTATTACTTCGTTATCTAACCTTTTATCCTCGGCTAAACCGTGCAATCTTTCTTTCCCTAATCCCAATTTATCGGCCAACAAATCGAGTGTTAAATCGTTTGGAATTTTTTCCTCGCTTTCAATCATTGAAATATAGGATGAGGATGTTCCTATCCTGTCGGCTAAATCTTTCTGCGTCCAACCTTTTTTCTTTCTTGCTTCCGCAATTAAATTTCCTAACATAGTGAAAACATTATAACACTATTGTCAACTATTATTATGAATGGTTACTCGTAGAATATTTTTAAAAAGATTTTGGGGAAATTTATAAACCGATATGCCTAACTAAAATTTAGTTGTTAAAAATTTTCTCCGCAAAAAGCCTTAGATATACTTGACAATGCCTTATAATAGTGTAAAATGTAACTAACTAAAATTGAGATATGAAAAAGACAACCTACTTGAAAAGGACGCTTCGGTTTACGCCAAGTGTTCTATTTTTTTGTCTTTTAACTTCACTAATCGGAGGTTAGTTATATGATGGATAATTTTTTAACTGTTAAAGAACTTAGTAAAAAAATAGGATTCAAAATAGGGAGTATTTATAATATGGTTCAAAGGAATGAAATCCCTCATTACCGGTATTCCACAAAAAAGATTTTGTTTAAAGAATCAGAAATTTCAGCGTGGTTAGAAAAAATGAAAGTAAAAGTATCTAACTAATGGTTATTAAACAAAAGGAACTGCGCCATTTAACGAAAGGAAGGAGTTTATGAACCGGACGGGACAAAAGACGGGTAGGGGAGTTTTAGACGGGAAAACCCCGCAAATCGGCAAATTTGCCACTTATACATATCGAGGATACAAAATAAACATTCTACATCCT
>JAHJGZ010000231.1 GCA_018823795.1 Candidatus Omnitrophota bacterium | reverse complement strand
GAAGTTCCATTCAAGTACCAATTGAAAATGTTTTTTACATTGTCATTATCACCGTCGGTCGTCGAGACATTGTAAGCAGTTAAATTCTGATTAGTATTATTATTTGAATTTGTAGCATTCAAGATAGGCGTACCTTGAGTGGGAACTGAATTCAAAATAGTAATCGTATTTGTTGACCAGGATGTTGAAGAGTCATCAGTACCGTCATGAGCATAAACAGAAAGGTTAACTTGATCATTCTTACTAAAGTTGCCGGAATTTAAGGTAGTAATTACTGTAGTACCAGTAGCAATAGAAGCATTAGTTTGATTATAAACATTGACATTGTTAACATACCATTGGAAGTAAACTGTTCCATTATCACTATCAGCGTCAGTATAAGTAGTATTAGCAGTTAAAGTACTAGTTGTATAAGCAGTACCAGGGATAATTGTCGGTTGAGTTGTGGAAGGAGCGTTGTTTGCACTGCCAGTTACATTCAAATCCTGACTATTCTCAGCGTAATAATCGTTGTAAGTTACATTAACTTTTATTGGATAAGTCCCCCCAGCAGTTGGAGAAACAAACGTGAAATTATAATCTCCGGTTCCATTACTTTTCGGTAAGATAGCCGTTACACTACCATTGTAACCAATTCCAATAGTTGAAGTTCCTCCTGTTAAAGTGGAATAGTCTAACCTGATTCTTCCCTCTCCACCTAGACCGCCGTTGCTACTAGCTGAAGCCCAAGCACTATTCCAACTTGCAGGACCACCTGGACCACCTAAAGCATCTAACGTTCCGGAGATCGTCAAATTTTCTCCTACCAGATAAATTGAACCACCTGATCCACCACCACCACCGCCACTTTCTGCAGAGGTTAAAGTAGCTTGTGTTCCTGGGCCACCTTCAGCACTAATTCTTCCAGCGACAATTCCGGTTACGGCTTTAACAATTATTAATCCTCCACCATAACCTGCAGCACCAGCAGTTCCTGCTTCATTACCATCAACTGCTCCTGAACCCCCTCCAGAACCTAAAAATATTTTGGAAAGATTAGCACTACCATAACTTTGTCCTGGGATGGATAAAGAATTATACACTCCGCCACTTCCTACAGTACCATAACCTCCTCCGGTTCCTGAACCTCCACTCCAATAATAACCATAACCTCCACCACCACCACCAACTTCGTTCTGATAGTGCTTATTACTCCCTTTTCCGTAAGTTGATTCTCCTTGATTACCAGGTTGTCCTCTATTGCTATTAGCTGCTCCGCCTCTAAACCCTAATTGCTTGGTGTTAATTGCGGGAATGTAAATGTCAAAGTCATCTAAATATCTTGTACCACTATGGGCAGTTGCTCCCGGCCTTAAACTACTTTCAGTCGAGTAAGTACTTCTATAAACAACAATCCAATCAGCACTAGAACTTGCTTTGTAATAATAATCTGCCCCTGCACTTTTCAAGACAATTTTGAAATCATACCAGGTATCATCATTATAATTATAACTAGTGTCACCTCTATTTGATCCATCTTCATAAACATAGACATTATTATTACCAAAATAAAAAGCATGAGGCATATCGGTATAACTATAGCCTGCAGTTGAGTCTTTAAATCCGACCATCGTGTTTTCTGTTCCTGAAACTCCATAATATTTACCTTGGAAAGTTAATCCTTCTGCTCTTGGAAAATTATTAGCAGTAAAAATATAATCACTACCCCAATCAGCTGCCGCTGTAATAGAAATATTTTCATCTTGTACAGCATCGGCTCCTGTCCAAACAGAAGTATTTAAAGTAGCTCCAGTAAAATTATCTTCTAACCAAGAGTCATCAATTTGTAATGTTCCATTAACTAAGAAAGCTACTATCCCTCCAGTATAACCATTCCAAGTAGGGGCAGAAATGGAAGTGCTGGCGTTAATCGTCACATCACTGTATTGTGGTACTCTGACTACTTGAGTTATTATTGAAGAAGCAACATTAAACGTGCCAGAAGTATAACCATTATCCAATTCTTCTACTAAAGTAAGATTATTACCATCAACACTAGAGACTGTAGCAAATTCATAGGTTCCTGCAGAGTCATTAACATAGTCCTGCATTTGAATAATTAATATCTCATCCCCTGCAGTAAAATTAGTGCTGTCATTAACAAAAATATTGGTCTCCCCACTATTTTCATTACCCATCAAATATGTATAATTGTTAATTTGCGTATTTGTTGCTGTAACGGTTAAACTACCATCAGTACCTCTACCAAACAAAGGATTATAATCAACCAGTTTATCAAGATAAGCATCATAATATAATTTCGTTTGGTTCAGGTAAATACTGAATTCTTGGTTGGTTAAATTTGTACCATCAGAATAGTTGATTTTTCCACTCACCGTGATGTTGTCTTGCGCTAAAATTGTGCTTGGTGAGAGAGTTTCCGTAATGCGTAATATAAGGAAAGAATTACTGTAAGAAGAATTATAATTATCAGTGTCATAAGCAACAAAACTATAATTATAAGTTCCATTCTTGTTTAAGTTAAATGTTGTAGAGTTCCATAAGTCTGTATTATAATTGGTTCCGTTAATATTATCTATAATTGTTATACCATCAGGATCGATCACAGTAAAGTTAACTGCAGCAACATTGTTGTCTGTAATGTTCGTAATTATTGTAATATTTGCATTAGCATAAATCAATCCTGGATCAACAGAATTAATTTGAGGTATTTCTGCCACAATTAAATCAAAAGTATTCTCTCCGTATAATCCTAATGCGGTTAAATTTATTTTAACAGGATAGGTTGCTGCTGTCGCAGGAACTTTCATAATATAACTATAATCTCCAGTAGAGTTAGTAGTAATAGAAACATTAATTTCTTCGATGGTAGCATTGTAACCAGAACCTGGAGTTGACGTTCCTAAGAAAGTATCATAATCTAATCTTATCCTTCCTACTCCACCATCACCACCAGTACCGCTAGGTGCTCCACCAACAACTACACCGTACCCTTTTTTGGCAGTGATAGTTTGAGTAGATTGAATTGTTCTTGCTCTTAACCAAACTGTTCCACCAGCTCCACCACCAACACCACCGTCTCCATATGAACCTCCTCCTGAACCATCTAAACCATTTGATTTAATGCCTCCAGTACCAGTAATATTAGTTGCAGCAACAAAAATTATCCCTCCACCATGACCCCCACTATTGTAAACAGTATTTCCATCATTATCTCCGCCATGTCCACCAGCCCCTCCAAAGAAGATTGTCGATAAATCTGCTGACCCAATTGCTGCTCCAGCAGCTCCAGGAGTAGCAGGACCGTTCTGTCCTGTTCTTCCTTGTAAACCAACAGCACCATTACCACCACCACCACCACCATCGGAATATCTTTGTCCTCCTCCTCCGCCGTTACCTTTGGCAGCAGTAGTAATAGTTCCACCTTTACCGGTATAACCTTCTCCCTGCACACCATGATTATTATCTGCTTGTCTGGGCGGTTGTCGGAATCCTTTTCCAGTAGTGTTGATATACCCATTATTGGTTAAATCTCCACTAACTCTAAACGCCACTATTCCTCCTGAATAACCATTCCAAGCACTAGCAGTTATAGAAGCCCCAGAATTAATTGTTACACTAGTATAATGTGGGACTCTGACTACTTGCGTAACAACAGCTGAAGTACTATCGAATGTTCCGGAAGTATAACTGTTGGTTAATGTTTGAGTTAAGCCTATACTAGCTCCACTAATATTATTAATATCAACAAACTCATACGTTCCTGCTGTTCCAGAAGAAGAATTCTGGATTTGAATAATTAAAAGTTCATCGCCAACTGTAAAATCAGTAGCACTATTAACAACAATAGTTTGTTCCCCACTGTTTTCATTTCCAGTTAAGTAAGTGTAATTGTTAACTTGTGTATTAGCCGCTGTTACTGTTAAAGATCCATCAGAACCATCGCCAACTTCAAAATCAAATTTCTCTGAATTATTTAAGAAGATTTGGATTGTTGTGTTAGCGGCAACAGTTCCATTAGTGTGATTGATTTTCCCACTAATTGTTGTTGAGGTATTAATGTGTACAGGAGAAGGAGAAGCAGTAGCTCCAACAATTAAAAATGAGATACTCCCTGTTTCCGTATCATTATAACTATCAACATCATAAGCAATCACAGTATAATTGTAAGTTCCAGATTTGTTCAAAGTGAAAGAGGAAGAATCCCATAAGGTTCCAGCATTAGTACCATTAACATTATTAACCACTGCAGTTCCATCAGGATCGGTAACAGTAAAGTTTACTGAAACTAAATTGTCATCAGTAACATTAGCAGTTAAATGGAATGGTTTATTATACTGAGCAGTTGCATTTAAGGTTACAGAATTAATTACGGGAATTTGATAAACAGTTAAAGTCTTAGTGTTCTCAGCGTAATAAGTTGGGTTAATAGTCTTTGTTACATTTACTTTAACTGGATATATTCCTGGAGTAGCAGGAGTAGTTAAATTATCAGTGTAATGACCAGTGGAGTTTGTCGTACAAGGTATTATTAATTCTGAGGTTTTGTATCTAACGATAACTATTCCTGAACCACCATCTCCTCCTCTATTGTAATAGTGAGCTCCTCCACCTCCTCCACTGCCCGTGTTAACTCCGGCACTTCCACCTGTAGACGTATATACATAAGTTCCTACACCATTTCCTCCTGCCTCACCCGCATTTATTCCTCCTGTGCCAGCCGTTCCTCCCGTACCTGACCAAACACCTCCTCCGCCTGCTCCACCCAAACCACCATTACCGCCATTACCAAGAGAATGCGCAGATCCTCCACCGCCACCGCCCCAGTAATAAGCGGTACCAGTTAAATCGTATAGTACTCCGTCTCCACCATGAGCGATGGCAGTTGAGTTAGTACCTGAAGTTCCTGCACCACCGCCACCTCCTGAATAATATTGTCCGCCACCTCTTCCTCCATCATTTCCTTGTCCGGGTATTCCAATTCCACCAGAGAGTGTACCACCACTACTATAACCACTAGCTCCACCACCAGAACCACCATTAGCACCTGCTGCTCCGGGGGTGTAAGCATAATAAGAACTTCCACCTCGCCCACCACCAACAGCAATCAAAGTTTCAAAGGAGGAATTTTGTCCATTATTAGCACCAATTGTATATTGATGCGCACTGGGCTGGCCATTAGTACCAGCAGCAGGAGCACCTGCTCCTCCTGCTCCTACCGTAATATTATAATTTTGAGCAGAGATGACATATGAAGAGTTGTAAACTACTCCACCACCACCACCTCCCCCGCCCATGTCCATTCCACCGCCGCCTCCACCAGCAACAATTAAAACTTCTGCATCTACACTTCCAGTAGAATTAAATGTACTATTAGAAGTAAAAGTATGAACTGTATAATCACCAACAGTAGTTATTGTTCCTCCAGTTGCAACTCCCAAACAAAACTGTTCCGTACCATTCAAATAAATATGAACTGTAGTATTAGCAACATCTGTACTATTACTAAAGTTAACCCTTCCAGAAACAACAACATTACTATTAACATTAGCAGTAGTAGGATCTAATTCTTCTGAAATCAATAAGAAATCAATCTGTCCAGTTTCAGTATCACTATAACCATCAGCATCCATAGCCACAACAGTATAATTGTATATTCCTGATTTGTTTAAAGTAAAAGTAGAAGAGTTCCATAAAGTTCCAGCATTCGTACCATTAACATTATCGACAACATTTATTCCATCAGGATCGGTAACAGTAAAGTTTACCCAAACTAAATTTTCATCAGTAACATTAGCAGTCAAATAAAATGATTTGTTGTATTCAGCAGTAGCGTTAGTCGTTACAGATTCAATTACGGGGATTTGATAAACGGTTAAAGTTTGACTGTTCTCTGCGTAATAACCATTGTAACTAACATTTACTTTTATTGGATAAACACCAATTGAAGCAGGAGCAGTAATATTGTAAGTGTAATCGCCGGTAGAGTTGGTTTTAGTGAGAGGCTGTTCTACAAAAGCTAGAGTAAGATTAAATTCGTACACTGGATGAGGAGCTCCTATTCCCATCGTCGAAGTTCCGCCAGTAGCAAGCTGGGAAGTGTAAGTGAAGGTTCCATCACCATCACTCTTGTAGAAACGCATTATTTCAGCATCATACAGATCAAAGACAATATCTTGGTCTCCATCACTGTCAAAGTCCCAATTATCACCAGAATTATAACGGTCATTACCATCATCGATCACATCTTGAGTGGTTAAAGCAAAAGTTCCATCTCCAGCACCAGTGTAAAAATCCCACAGATCTCCTGCTCCTATGTTCGCATCGTCAACAATGAAATCAAGATGACCATCCATGTTAAAGTCAGCGACAATCAAACCATAAGGATCAGTCGCCGCATTTGTATCGCCAACATCAACTTCTGTTTTAAAACTGCCGTTACACTGACCCTCATAGAAATAAACATCTGTAAGTGGATTAGCTGCCATCAGGAAATCCATACACCCATCTTCGTTAAAGTCGCCCGCATCTTTAGCT
>JAHJGZ010000109.1 GCA_018823795.1 Candidatus Omnitrophota bacterium | reverse complement strand
TGTGTTGACTGCGGAAAATGGAATAAGAACCCCGGTGAAAGATGTTATGATTGCTGGTTAATATATAAAAAAAATGAAGATAAAAAATCATCAACCTACAAAGCCTCATCAGGAGAAAGTGAAGAACAAGATTTTCGAGCTAAATTCCCAGCAAATATACGAGCAGAAGACGGACATAAAGTAAGATCAAGAGCAGAACAACTCATTGATAACTGGCTTTACTACAAAGGCATAGTTCACGCATATGAACGAAGAGTTCCAATTGAGGAAGAAGTATACAGCGATTTCTTTATCCCCATCGGTCAAAAAGTATGGATCGAATTCTGGGGATTAGATGAATCAAAATATAACAAAAGAAAAGAAATCAAAAAATCATTTTACAATAAAAACAAAAAGAACCTCATTGAACTTACTGACAAAGATATAGAAAACCTTGATGACATCATGCCAATAAAACTACGACCATATTTACCCCCAACATTTAGCTTTGACTGAAACGTATTACATATTCTATAGGAAAGGGAACAACTTAGGTTCTCTGAATCTTACGATGAAATTCTTCTAAATCAATTTCCCCTCGAGCAAGCTTCTTCTTAAGAATCTCATCTGCTTTATCCTTATTTCCTTCTTCGATAATAACTCTTTTAGCATCAATTATTTTACTTTCAGTATATCCTTCTTTTGCCGCTACGATTTTGTTTGAAAATAGCTCAGCGTTTTTACATAAGAAACTTTTCACTCTCTTTTTTCCATTTATATCACAAGTGATTTCAATTTTCTTAGAAACAAGCCCCCGAGTAGCAACACTTAATATTTCTCCTAGAGAACAATAAAAAACTAGATTAAGGCCTTTCGAAAAAATCCCCGGTCTCTTAACATATAAATATCTTTTATTAGTTATAACCAATAATCCTTTGGGCGAATCCACCATAGAACCTATAGCATAGTCGATAATATCTTCACCTTTCTTAATTACACCAGATGAAGATAATTCACTTGGATCAATATCAGGTGCCATTTTACTCCCCAACTATATCACTTTTTCATTTTTCTTCCGCAATCAGGACAATATGGAGTATTGAATATCCCTCTTGTTTGAGAGCAATTCATACAATACATTTTCTTACATCCAGGACATACATATCCCTTTGGTTTTCCAATTCCGCCTAACGGTGTTTTACATTCAGCGCAAAATCCGTATTTGTTTAGCTGACCGAGTTTCTTTTGTTTAAATCGAAAAATCAATCAGATAGTTCATCCATTACATATGTTGGATGGATGGGATGCAGAAGTGGCCTGAAGAGGTCATACAGGCTATCAAACAATTACACCAGGAAAACAAGGAACTCAGGAAAGAAAATAAGGAACTGAAAGAGAAAATCACGAAGCTTGAAAAAAGGCTTCGTGTGTATGAGAATCCTCATACGCCATCATCTCAACAGCGTTTTAAAGGTGGATTCAAAGGGAACATTCCTCGTGGTAAACGTGGAGCCCCTAACGGTCATCGTGGTGCTACTCGTAAAACCTCTGAACCAGATGAACTAGTTTCTGTTACCATGGATACCTGTCCTTTTTGTGGTGGTAACCCAGGAGCATCTCAAGAAGTTGAAACTGCACTTATTGAAGAGATACCACCGCCAAGGAAAATTAAGGTCATACAGTATGAGTTTCATTCGTATGAATGCCCGAATTGTGGTTTGAGGTTTACCACCCAGCATAAAGATTATCCAAGTGAAGGAGTGTTTGGTGTCAACCTTCTCACCTATATCACCATGTTACGGTTTCATCTCCGAGGTGTCCTACGAAGGATTCAGGATTTCCTACAGCATCTTTGTGGATTTGAGATTAGTGTGAAAGGAATTCATGATGTCCTCCTTCGTGTTGGAAATGCCTGCAAAAATGAATACGTTCGGTTAGTACAATGTGTTCGAAATGCACGATGGAGACATATCGATGAGACCAGTTCCTCAGTGAATGGAAAGAACTGGTGGCTGTGGAGTTTCAGAACAGATAGTGATGAATCCCTCGTAGTTATCCGAGATTCCCGTGGACGAAAGGTACTTGAAGAGATACTTGGTGAAAACTGTCTTGGTGGTAATGTGACAGATGGATGGAAGGCGTATTGGAATTTGAATGATATTCAACGGTGTTGGGCTCATCTCATCAGAGAGGTTGATAGTAATAAACATGTTTCAGAGGAAGGGAAGAAACTCTGTCTGGAGATACATAGACGATTTCGTTTATTGAAAGAGTTCCTGGGAAAAGATCCCCCGATGGATGAACGGAGAGGTATGAAAGAAAAATGGGACCGGGAACTCGTGGATCTTGTCGATCGGTATGAAGATGCTCTTCATACGAAGCATCTTGTCACGTATTTGAAGAATGGACTGGGTTGTTGGCATACGTGTTTGTTGTACCCTGGTATGGAACCGACAAATAATCTGGGGGAACAAGCAATCCGAGAGCATGTGATTATACGGAAAATCATCGGAGCTTTCCGGTCTGTTGAAGGCTCTGAGAATTATCAATATATTGCTTCCCTGTTTGCAACGTGGCGGTTGCAAGGGAAAAATATCTTTGAAGAACTGGAGAATCTTTTAAGAAAAGAACTATGCGTATCCTAAGCTAAACAAATAC
>JAHJGZ010000232.1 GCA_018823795.1 Candidatus Omnitrophota bacterium | reverse complement strand
AGTAAGAATATCTATAACATATCAGAGAACCTTTTCCCGGCCTCTTCAGAGGCAAAGGATTTAATTGTTGCGGTTTGGATGGCAAATGCAAATTTTAAATCCCTGATATTCGCCCAAAACAAAAGCGAGGCAAAAGACTCGAATGATAATATTATCTCAGTCTTAAATGATATAACAAAGATTAGCAATTTTCTTAAAGAAAAATTTAAGGGTGATGAAGAAATCTCTGAGCGTATTACGCAATTAAATCAAGAAGCTGTTAAGCTTGCAACCTTAAATAAGCAGGTCTATAAAGCGGTTACCTCGGGACTTGACCTAAAAGTTGAAAATGAAAACATAAGAAAGAAGACGATGAATTTAGTTGAGTCTACTATGGCCTCTATTGCTGAACAAGTGGACGATGTTGAATTTGATATGATTCTGGTCAAAGGGGAGTCAGAACAGGGGATGGAGAGGGCTATTCAGGCCACAGAATTTATGTCCAAAAGTTATAATGAACTTTCCCAGGTAGCCTTTCCCACGGTAAGAAGACTGCTTACCATAAAGGCAAGCCTATTTGAGGCGTACACCTACGCGTTGAAAGTGATTAATGCCAAAAAAACGGATGAGCTACCCATCTATGAGGATAAATATATTGCAGCCATGAAGCATGTGCAAGGAAGGGTTCAAAATATTGAGATGGCCGAGACAATTGACGCGCGAACATTAAATAAATTGAGTGCAGCCATTGATGAATGCAACAGGTTTTTTAAGGGCTTACGAAAGGTTGCTGAAAATAGCCTACAGAAGCATGCAGGCGTTAAGTCTGAAGAGTTAAAAAAGGTAGAAGAAGAACTCAATGCAAAACAGGCAATTATCTTTCCAATTATAGACTCCTTAATTGATGAGTTTGAATTTACTATTTTGATGGATACAGAAAAAGCGAATAAAAGTATAAAAGACGGGTTGGAGAAAACCAGGCTCATCGAGAAGGCATTTTCTAAGATTGTTGATCAAACAATGCCTTTAACCAAAGCCTTATTTTTATTAAGAGGAGATATCGCTTTGGCCACGGCAACCACGGAGCGGATTATAAGTTTCGAGGACATGGATTTTCTCCCGGCTTTAGATGATAGTTTTAAGGCTCAGATGGGCTCGGCAAAGGCTCAGGTAAAGGCCTTACAGCAAAGTATAGAATTCAGCAAGACTATAGATAAATTGGCAGGTTATCTTGATGAAATGGAGAGACTGGTTGTGGGAAAGGGAGGAATCTTGCAGTCAAGGCGGGAGCTCCTTGAGAATTTAAAGACATCTGGGGAGACAGTCAGACAGGTTGGAGAGCATATCAGACAGATTAGTAAGTTGGTTACGGAGACAGTTGATGAAGTGAGCATTGAGGCCCAGGATGCAAGTCAGGCCACCCGTCAGGTAGTGGGAGCCTCTACGGGTAGCATCGGGGTTAGTTCGCTTATCGTAATTGTTGTCGGAATGACCATAGCCATATTGTTATCAGCGTTCATTGTTAAGAATTTGAACCTGTTAAACAAATGGATTAAGGATTTATCTGGCCGTAAAGGAGACTTAACTGTCAGGTTGAAGATGAAGACTACTGATGAGTTGGGTACACTGGGTAATTCCTTTGACCGCTTTCTAGATAATTTTGCCGATATGACCAAAGTAATCCGCAGTTCTTCTACAAAGATTGATTCCAGCGCTAAAAATCTATCAATTACTTCGCAAGAAGTCAATGCTTCTTTACAGGCCATTAGTGCTTCGGTCCAGCAGATATCTAAAGGGGCGACTACCCAGGTTACCAAGGTTGGGGAGACATCCAAAGTTATTAGCGAGTTAACCATCTCCTTAAAGCAGATAGCTAAAAATGCCGATGAGGTAACCGCGGCAGTAGTGAATGCGACCAGTATGGCTGATGAGGGAAAAAAATCTAATCTCGACATGGTAAAACGTATGGATTCTATGGCCACAATTGTCGAAAAGTCAGCTTCAGCAGTTGATGCCCTGGGTAAACGTTCTGAGCAAATCGGAGAAATAGTCGATACCATCGATAATTTTGCTGACCAGACCAATCTTTTATCTTTAAACGCGGCGATTGAAGCTGCCCGAGCGGGTGAGGCAGGCAGAGGTTTTGCCGTGGTTGCGGAAGAAGTGCGCAAGTTAGCCGAGGGCTCAAGCCGCTCGGCTAATGAAATTGCTATTCTGATAAAAGATGTTCAGTCTGATGTTGGCAAGGTGATAGGTTTAATCAACAGTGCTAAGAAAGAAAGTATAGAAGGTAGAAATATAGCCGAGCAGGTAAGTACCTTGCAGAATAAGATTGTCAACGCTACTAAATTGGCAGAGAATATGGTTGCGGAAATCTCAAGAGTTATCCCGCTTCAACTTGAAGGAGCAGAAAAGGCCTCGGTAGCAATTTACGAGGTAAGTAGCGTGGCTGAAGAAAATGCCTCTTCAACTGAAGAGGTCTCCTCATCTACAGAGCAAATGTCGGCTTCCATGCAGGAGCTGGTCTCTAATGCGGATGAGCTTACTTCTGTAGTAAGCAAACTCCAAGAGCTGGTCGGTCAGTTTAAAGTCTCATAATTTTACTAATTTGCTCATACGCTTTTTCCCACCATTTTCCCACCTGACAAAAGTAAATCTTTGGATAGCTATAAAAAATTATGAATTTTAGAGATGATTATAGACTTTACCATTAAAAATAGATAAAATAAAAGATGGTAATTTTAAATAATCAACTTAATAACAGCAATCGTTGTTTACACCGGGAAACCCTTTTTAAAGCTATGTTTAAAAATATTAACTGTT
>JAHJGZ010000108.1 GCA_018823795.1 Candidatus Omnitrophota bacterium | reverse complement strand
GTAGGTTCGAGTCCTACAGGGCCCACCATTTATAGATTGTTAAGAAAAGAGATAGCTATTCACATGTTCCTAAAACTTGTCCTTCTTTTTACCTGTATTCCTCTCATTGAACTCTCTATCCTTATGAAACTTGGTGCCGCATATGGTGTAGGATTGACCCTTTTTATTATCATCGGTACGGGTATTTTAGGGGCCTATCTTGCAAAGTTAGAAGGATACCGTGTACTCTTTCGCATTCAGCAGGAGACGAAAACCGGACGCATGCCCGCGGCCGAGCTTGTTGATGCTGTGTTAATTTTTGTTGCAGGCGTTTTGCTCCTTACCCCAGGTCTTTTAACCGATATACTTGGTTTTTGTATTCTTTTTCCAGGAACCCGTATAGTATTTAAACGATGGATAGTTAAAAAAATAAAAGAAAAAATGGGGCCAGGTTTTCAGCCTCAAAATATGCACTACCCTATTGAGTAATGAGGAATATATTTTTGTTGTCTATGAACAAAAACGTCTGTGTCGTGCAGTAGATATTTCAAAGCAAAACGGTATAATAAAAAAGTTTATAGAGAAACGTTTCTGTAAGGAATGTATACATGAAAGTTATTTTAGCGGGATACAATGTGGACACGAATGTTCTTGATAAAATGAGAAAAGAGTGTGCCCATCGTGAAGATGTTACGCCTGAAACAATTTCTGCTGCGTATGCACGTATTAGCCGTGATCCCCGTCCGATCGATCAGATCCGAAAAGATGCGTGTGAGGAAGTAGAAAGAACGCGCAAATCGAACGAAACAATCATCTTTAAAATGGGACACCATTCTGTTGCTGAACACGCAGTATTTAATTTTGATATTCTTGGTGTTTCTCGTTATGCCATGGAGTCACTTGAACGATTTCGCCTGTGTTCGTATACGGAAAAGTCGCAGCGGTATATTACACTCGAAGATGATTTTGTTATCCCTCCGGAGATTAAAAATTCCTCCTTTGAACCGTCTTTCGTGGGTATTATTCGAGAACAAAATGCTTTCTATCATGTTTTGTTTAAAATGCTTAAAGATTACGTGTTTGCAAAGAACAGTGATTTGGCAATTAATTCAAAAAATCATACCCTTTTAGAAGGATGGGCAAAAGAAGATGCGCGATATATTACTTCTTTTGCCACTGAAGCACAAGTCGGCCTGACGGTTAATGCACGCAATTTAGAACTCATATTGCGACGATTTGCTTCACATCCTTTAGAAGAAATACGAATGCTTGGCACTCATATCTATGATTGCGTGAAAAAAATTGCCCCTTCAATTATTATTTTTCACAAAGCAAATGAGTTTGATGAAAAAACGTATTCTGATTTACGTACCTTTTCACAGGAACTGTCGTGGGAAATGACAGCACACCGTGCCGGTATCGATGGGGGAGATGTGCACCTTGTTCATTATGATGAAAATGGTGATTCACTTATTGCTGCGTCTTTACTTCATACGGTCGGTACTCATTCATTTGAGGAATGCCTGAAAAAAATAAAAGCGATGAATGATGAAGACAAAATGAGATTATTTAAAACTGCATGTAGTCGGCTTCAATTGTTTGATTCACTACCGAGAGAATTTGAATATGCAAGCCTTACGTACGATATGATTATTTCAGCCGCGTGTTTTGGCCAGTTAAAGAGGCATCGTATGACGACGATATCGACACAAGAATATGATCCTGGATTAGGGATTACGATTCCCCTTTCAGTGAAAGAGACCGGCATGGAAAAAGAATTTAAAGAAATCATTGAAAAGACGAATGATGTCTATGATACGCTCTATCAAAAAGTACCATACGCTGCTCCCTATGTACTTACGAACGCCCATCAGCGGCGTGTATTAATGCGTACGAATATGCGGGAGTTATATCATATGTCTCGGTTACGGGAAGATACCCATGCACAATGGGATATTCATGAAAAGACAGCGGGTATGACACAGGAAGCACGCAAAGTCATGCCTTTTTCATGCATGCTTATAGGTGGCAAAGATACCTTCCCGAATGTGTATGAAAACGTGTATGGTGTTCTTCCTCAAATACGAGAAGCTGCATTACCGGGTACGAGAAACATCGAATAAGTTCACCGGTACGCAGAATAATTATCAATTAAAATAAAAGGAGATAAATGACACAATGTTAGCGGTAATCGAAGAAAAGAAATGTGTCGGATGTGGTCTATGCGCTAATGTAGTGCCTGATCTTTTTGAAGTGAAAGATAAAAAAGCTATCGTTATTATCGATATGATTCCTTCCGAATTAGAAGAGATAGCGCAGGAAGCAAAGGATAGTTGTCCTGTTGAAGCAATAATGATCAGTTAAATGAAGACATACTTTACGGAACCTGCCGGCAGGCAGGCGAAGTGACCGTAAAGTATATGTCTGAATTCATCCAGCACTAACTTTTTAAAAACTGTTGTGAATAAATCGATAAATTTTTGACGATAAAGAATCAATTTTAAATTAGTGCTGGATTTTCCGCCATACGACGTGGCGGATCCGTCAAATTCCTGGATGGAATAAGGCGGCGGAAATTCGCGCATATCACTTACGTTATTACACCTGCCTGCCGGCAGGCAGGTTCCATAAGTGATGCGCTCATTAAAAGTGAAGCCATGAGTAAGAAAAAAATACTTTTTATTGATGATTCGGTTAATCTCTTACAAGCACTGAAGGCACGCTTGGGACTGGAGATGGAAGATGTCGAGGTGCTTATGGCATATGATGGCAATGAAGGGATTGCCCTTGCTCGTGCACAAAAGCCTGATCTAATTTTTCTTGATATTAATATGCCAAACCTAAATGGAGATGAAGTTCTCAAACAACTTAAAAGCTCTGATGCTTCATCGACAGAACGTGCTATTCCTATTATTATTCTTACCTCCTATGGTCCTGAATTGCGTGATCGATATATTGCCGCGGGCGCAACGGATTATATGACCTCACCATTTGATTCGGGTGAATTAATTCAGCGTGTAAAACAGCTCCTCAATTACGACGATTCTTCTAGCTCTCTATAAAATAAAACCTGTAACGTACCTCTTGTGTCATTATGATACAAAAATCAAGCCCTAAATTTCCTCATGTAAATGCTATCTTCCCTGAAAAAAATACGTTTAAGTTTATCCTTTTATAAGACGATAATGATAGTAACTGATGGTATTTACCTATAGCAAGGTATATCAAAGTTGCAAAGTATGTCGTTATACACACGATATACGTGTCTTTTTTTCATGTTAAGAGATTATATAACTAATTCAGAACAAAGGAGATAAAGGTGAATAGGACCATGATTAAATTCTACAACGCGAATCAGGTAGCAATGCTACTTAATTTCTCAAAGCAAACACTCCTTCGCTACGAGCAAAAGGGCATTTTTCCGAAAGCCAAAAGAAATAATGTTAATAACTGGCGTGAATACACAGACGACGATGTAACAAGGCTTCGTTGCATAATCGGAAGAGAAAGTTGAACCAGAACCAACAAGAAATCATTCAAGGCAAAGGTGTATGAATAAAACAAGTATAGGAATAGATATTGGATTAAATTCCGTTAAAATTGTTGAACTAACAAAAGATGAAAACGGAACTGTCCGCGTGACAAAAGCTGCGACGCGCTACGCAAACTTTGACTGGGATGTCTTTCAGGAACAAAGGACACAAATACTTGCAGATTTTATTAAACGTATACGGGAGGCGCATAAGATAAGTAGTGGGAAATCAGTGGTTGTATCGTTACCGTGTATTTCTGTTTTTGTACGCTATGTAGATATATTAGAAACAAAGAGAAAAAAGGAGGATGAACTTATTGCCTATGAAGCACAACAACAAATTCCACTCCCCATTGATGAAGTTGCATGGGATTATAATATTCTTAAGGAAGATGAACAGGGCGGGAAGAAAGCGATTTTAGTTGCCGTAAAAAAGGACATTGTCGATGAAACAGTACATATTGTTAAAAAAGGTGGGTTTGCCGCACATACCGTCAGTTTAAATCTTTATTGCTTACTCAATGTTGTTAAGCGGATTAAAAAAATTAATAACGGTGAGGGAGTTATTATTGTTGATATTGGTTCTGAGTCTACCGGACTCATTATTAGCCGAGGCCGTCATGTGTGGCTCAGGCGGGTCACCTTTGCCGGAAAGAAGATTACAGAAAGTATTGCACAGAATGCCAATGTTGATTTCGCTCAGGCAGAAGAGATCAAGAAAAAAGGACCTGAGGCAATGGCATCGTTGGATGAAGAAACACAAACAACGGTCAAACAGACGATTGCTTACGATCTGGAAAACTTAGCAAATGAAATAGAACGCTCGATCGATTTTTATAAAGCAGAACAAATGAAAATTGATTCTTCGCTGAACAATGAGTCATTTAAAAACCTTCAAGTGGTTTTTACTGGCGGAGGAGCGAAACTGACAGGGCTTCTTCCCTTTTTTAAGAAGCGTTTAGACATAGGCGTTTCATCTCTCGATTCGTTCGAAGAGGTTGTCTTTGATAAAAATGCGATACGCAAAAGTCAACTAGAGGGAATTAATACCGAGGGGGCTGATATTGCTGATGAAGTTAAGCCACTGCTTTCGGTGGCAATTGGGGCTGCTCTTTATGGATTCGAACACACAACATGTGAAATCAACTTTCTCAAGAAAGATATCGCGGTGCATAAAAAACATAATGTTAAAAAATATTTATATGCACTTTCATATTTATTTTTCTTTGCAGCATTCATCATTAACATGATCTTTCAACAATCAGAGATTAATCTCTATAAAGAGAGATTCCGTCACATAAAGAGCATGTCGGAGCAGATGAGCACCTTTGCGCCGCAACTCGCGCGTGTGCGCAGTGATATTGCTGTTGTGCAAAGTAAAAGTAGTTTTTTAATGAATTATTTGCAAAAACGTTTCGTATGGCTTGAAGTAATGGATGCTATTGCTCATGTTTTACCACCACAGGTGTGGCTTACTAATTTTCAGGGTAGTGGTTTTTTCGATGCCGGCACTAAAAACGAGCTTATGCTTAATGGCATCACGCTTTCGTATGATCAGTTAAACGATTTTATTATCGCTTTACGCGATATTGATTTAATTACCGAAGCAAAGGCTGAATCAGTTGTTAACAAAGATGAAGAATTTACTTTTATGCTCAGACTTCAGATAAAAAATGGGACACGCACACCATGACGCTCAGAAACGTGCGTGCACGCGATGATCGTAACATTAGGAATATGATATGAGTACCGTAACACACGAAGAAACAAGATTTATTAAGAGAATTATTCTCTTAGTTATTATACCGCTCATAATAGGTGGGTTGATCAAGGTGAAGCTTTCCAGTACCAGTGAGACGTTGCAGGGCCGTATTAAGGAAGAGGAACAAAAAATCGCAGGATATTTCCTTAAAAATAATACTATGCCGACAACACGACGGGTAAGCGAAGCTCGCGAAAAACTGGGAAGCTTTGATGAGGCATTTCAGACAATAGCATCTTTTTCAACAGTCCCACCGATCCTACCACCGGAGGATGTGATTGAAAAAGGGGTTTATTTCAAAAAGCAGTTATATGTGGCAAAAAAAGGTCTTAATGCATTGGCAGCGAAAAATGAGATTGATATACCTGATACATTAGGGTTCGGTGAAGTATTACCGACAGAACGGGAAGTTCCTTTGTTATTACGAAAACTCGAAACGATTAATAAAGTAATGACTATTATTCTTGAGAATAATGTTAAGTTGATTACGGTCGTTAAGCTTCTTGATGACCAGCATTTTACCGATATCCAAGGTAACGAAATCCCCTTTATGGAAATTGGGGGACGAATCGATGTCAATTGCACCCATGAAGATCTGACTCGTATTCTCCATGCAATAGGGGCGTTGAAACCATTTATTGTTATTAAGAGTCTTGGTACCAAAAAGATAAAAGATGATATATTAGAAACAAGTTTTATTTTTTCACGCTTTATCATGATAGAGAAATAATATGGTCATACGAGATATTACATTATGTGTTTGTTGTTTCCTTCTATTGATGGGAGCGTTGTTTTTTTCATCACAAGGGTATCGAGATGTATTACATTCTGAATTCAGCACTATAGTGAAAAAAGAAAAAGCATCCTCTGTGTTTGAAGATGTTTTACGAGATGTTACGGTTGAAACATTAAATCAGGAGGTTCCTATTACGCGGTTTAAGGCGGTACAAAAGCGCAATCCTTTTGATAAAGTAAAACCAAAACCAAAACCTAAAATAGAAAAAGTGAATGAACACGTTGTTCTTTCATTACCAGAACCTGAGCCGGTTGAACTTGAAATACCAAAAGTAGAAGAACTCTATATCTATAGAGGTATCGTTGTCCTTGGCGGCACAGTGTCATATGTTGTTGAACGAGACAGAGACAAAAAGACATTTTTTGTAAATAAAGGAGATAAGACAAAGGATTTTATTGTCTTAGAAACGAATGAAAAGCAAGTCGTAATTACCGATTACGATGAGAATATAAAAGTATTAAAAGTATTAAAATAATCGATACATAAATTAATAAACACATAACAAAAGGATGTGTATCATGAAAACGAAAAAGAAAATAATGAAAGTCATACAGAAGACATTTCGCTGTATTGTTGTTCTTGCTCTGGTGAGCAGTATGAGCATTATGCCGACGACGTATGCTGAGATGGAAGTGGTGAGTAATGTCAGTGTATCCACTCCTCCCGTTAGACAGTTAGGAGGTGAGCAAGCAGCGGATACATTGCTGCGCAAGTACTTTAGACGCATTGATTCCTATCTCCAAGCGAATCAATATCGTCTGGCAAAAAACGAACTCAAAAAAGTATATTTAATCGACCCAACAAATGTACAGGCAAAAAATTATGAGATGATAATCGAAAAAAACAAACAGGAGCTGGTGAAAGAAGATACATCAGCCTACGTTCAAAAAGATGCTCTTCTTGATGCGGAAAGAAAATTACGCAAGAAACGAGGCATGAGTAGTGCGTATGAACGACTGAAAGACAGAAGGATCGAAGAAGCATGGACAGAGGAAGGTGCTTATATCCGTCCAAGCGAAGTTGATCTCGATGAATTTGAGCGACTCCAAAATCTTGGTGTTGATCAGTATAAAGCAGAACTGACTCAGGAAGCAACGAAGTATCTTAAACGGGATAATTACGACAAGGCTATTTCTCGTTATAAAGATGCATTGGCCATTGATTCAGGTGATTTAATGATCCGCGAGCTTCTCAATAAGGCAATGAAAGAGCGGGAAGAGCGATTAGATGACATTCATTATGAGACCGAGAAGATTGAGGATAGAGAATTTATGCAGGAAGTTACTAAGAGTGCAATAGGAATTGATGAATATAGAAGAGGGATGAAAGGGCATGGGTATGCACTTCCTCACATCGGCCGTAAGCCGGACATTCGTCCCGCAATCTACGATCAAATGCAAATTCCTATCACTGCCGATTTTCGTGATGTTGATTTAGTGAGTGTTCTTAATTTTCTATCTGATTATACCGGTATTAATATTATTTCTTCACAGGTTGTTACCAGTGAAAACAGGCCTATTACGGTTCGATTTAAAGCACTCCCCCTTGAACGAGCACTCAAATATATCATTAAGGGGCAAGGGCTCACGTTCAGAGTCGATGATGATCTGATTTATGTGGCAACAAATGAAGAAATGGAAAGTGAAGAACTTGAGACGCGTATTTATTACCTTGAAAAGGGTTCAGGTGTTTTCACAACATTTAGCTCATCAAATATGGGTAGTCTCGGCAGCTCAGGCGGGTCGGCTTCGGTTTCAGGCATGAAGTCAATTAAGGAACTTCTTGAAGATGCGGTTTCATTTCCGCCAGGAGCAAAGATCGTATTTGATGATAGAACCGGTGCCCTTATTGTAACGAATACACCGACGAATTTGAAAAAGATCGAAGAGATCCTTTATGTTGTTGATGAACCACCGCAACAGATCTTGATAGAAGCACGTTTTATTGAAATCAATATGCAAGAATGGGAAAGTCTTGGTTTTGAAGCGGATTTAGATTCAAGTATTAATACTGATGTTAAAGGCGGTGCAGTAAAAACGGCAATTTTGTCGGGTACTGACTATGATTTTACCGGTGTTGCCAATGCAATTACTGCCGCAACGGGTGGTGTAAATATGGCGTTTGGAGGGCTATTAACTGATCCTCAATATACATTATTTCTTAATACCGTGGCGCGATTAGAAAAAACCAAGACACTTTCTGCACCAAAAATAACAACGGTTAATAATCAAACCGCAACAATTAAAGTAGTGACCGAAGAAGTATTTCCAACACGGTTTGAAGTCTCTCTTATACAGCAAGATCTCAATGGCGATGGAGATTTAGATGATGCGGGTGAAACAGAGTTTGCAAATGTGCCCCAGGAATTTGTATCACGTGATGTTGGTATTCTCCTGCAAGTTACGCCAAGCGTTGGCACCGATCAGGAGACCATTACGTTGTCAATTGTACCTGAAGTGAGTTCTGTGTCTGCAACGCCCGCTGTTTTTGCAATGACCAATTATGATGCAAGTGGAGACGAATCGGGACTGCGGAGTTCAGGAACTCCCAATTTACCACGTTTTACGACATCGACACTTTCGACAACCGTCGTATTGAAAAGCGGTGAAACAGCAGTTCTCGGTGGGTTAATGTCGGAATCAATCGGTACGACTGAAGAAAAGGTGCCCATACTGGGCGATATTCCGTACATAGGATTTTTCTTTAGAAGCAAACAAGATGAAATAAATAGAACCAATTTAGTTATCTTTATTACCGGGCGTGTTATTAAATAACGAGCTATCAGTAATAATGCATTTTGCGATAGAGGTTTAAACGAGGTTTATAATTGATGCCTATAAAAGATACTACTGAGATTTTCAAACATATTGGTCTTGTCACGGAACTTGGCTTAACGATGGTTTCAACGATTTTAGTAGGATTTGGCATTGGATTTTTCATTGATAAAAAGGCAGGGCATTTTCCCCTGTGGACTATTGTTGGTTTATTAGTAGGGATAATTTCTGGATTTTGGTCAGTGTACAAATTGATTATGTCTAAAATAAAATGAGCTATCAGAACACAGAGCTCAAAACCTATCTCCGGAGCGCTCATGGATATGGTTCATCAGTTTAAGAAAGAAGTAATTAAAAAGAGTTTTATTATTGCTGCCGTCGTTTTATGTCTATTGGTGGTGAGTGGTCAAAGAAGAATGTTTTACGGCTTTTTGCTTGGATTTGGAATAAGTGTAATAAATTTTCACTTGTTATCACTTGATATTACAAAGATTGTTATTTTGGCTCGTTTAAAATACGCATCATTTTTAATTCTGAAATTTTTTCTTCGTTACGGTATGTCAGCCTTGGCCATGTGTTGTGCAATAAAATATAGCTGTAATATAGTTATGTTTATGGTGGGGCTATTATCGGTTCAGTCAATTATCTTTATTGAAAATGTCCTTGGACAGAAGCAGGTACTATGAGAAAGCGACCGTTGATCATTGGGAGCATTATAGGAATTTTTATTATCGAATTGGTTATTGCATGGAACATCACGCCTGATATGTCGACTATAGGAACAGCACCGCATAAATTACATGAGTGGGGCGGAGTGCACATACCATTTAACGGCATTAATATAGCGACTGTACGAACAACCTGGTTTATTATGACCATGCTCGTTGTTGTATCAGTATGTCTTACTCGACGCTTACAAGAAATTCCGGGAAAAGTACAGGCGGTTTTCGAAATAATTGTTGAGGTATTTGATAAAATCTGTCGAGATACGCTTGGTAATAAAGGACGAACCTTTATGCCGTATATGACGACATTGTTTCTTTTTGTACTGTGCTGTAATTGGATAGGGATTATTCCCTTGGCCTTTTTTGAAGAACCGACCAAGGATCTCAATACAACATTGGGATTAGGGATTATTGCATTTTTCGTATCCCATATAGCGGCAATTCACTATAAGGGAATTAAACGGTATATTGCTGATTATTTTGAACCAATGATTGAAATAAAGGGAGTGAAAATTCCGAATATTATTCTTGCACCCATCAATGTTGTCGGTGAGCTCGGAAAATTAATTTCGCATTCTTTCCGTTTGTTTGGGAATATTTTGGGCGGCGTTATCATATTGCAGGTTGTGTCGAATCTTATTCGGTACGTCATGTTACCCGTTGGACTAAACTTATTTTTTGGTTTATTTGTTGGTGCTGTTCAGGCATTTGTTTTTGCGATGCTTGCAGTAACATACATTGCGGTTTTAGTAGAAGAATAAAAAAACAGTACTATATTCATGTTGCAGTTGTAAGAAGAATTTTAGAATAACGAGCGGTAGAGAAAGGTAGAGATGGTAATACCAATACAAAAGAGATATTGTTTTGTTATTATGCTCATGATCGTGGGTAGTATGATCATAACCTCTCAGGCGTCTGCTCAGATGGAAGGTACCCATGCGGTACCTTCCATCGCACAATCGGTAGGACAACTTCGGCAGGAAGATGTTGTAAATAATCTGCTCGATAAATATTTCAGTCGTATTGATTCATACCTTCAAGAAAATCAATATCATTTCGCAAAGAATGAACTCGAAAAGATACATTTAATAGATACTAATAACCCACACATAAAAGAATATGAGCAGCTCATTTCAAAAAAAGAACAGGAATGGCTTAAAGAAAATAAGTCGAAAATTACCCAGGAGAAAGCACTACTTGTTGCCGAAAAGGAATTATTAAGAAAGCAGAAAGCGGGAAGGTTCTATGGGCGATTAATGAATAAGTCTGAAGTAACTGATGCTGATAGAGGAAAGGGCTTGCAGGACCTTGATCCTAATACATATAAAGCAAAACGTATTACGGAAGCAAAGAAGTATCTGGATCGGGGTGATTACGATAAAGCAATTTCATGCTACAGAGATGCTTTAGATGTTGATCCTGGTGATATGAAGGTGTGTAAGCTGCTCAATAAGGCGCTCAAACGTCGAGAAGATCGCTGGGACAGAATTGGGTGGGACACAGAGCAGATGAAAAAGGGAACGCAGGAGGGAACAGATGATTACGTATTAGAAAGTTCTGATTATGAACATGTTTCTGTGGAAGCTCAATCGGTCGTTGCTCTCAGTATCGATGAAAAAATGCAAATACCGATTACTGCTACTTTCCGCGATGTTGATTTGCTTAATGTCCTTGATTTACTTTCTGATTATACCGATCTCAATATTATTGCTTCACAATATGTCGCATATAATAGCATACGGATCTCGGTACGTTTCAAAGAACTGCCACTTGAGCGAGCATTGAAATATATTATTGAAGGGCTTGATCTAACCTTTAGAGTTGATGACAATGTAATTTATATTGCAACAGAAGAAGAAATAGCTCATGAAAAGTTTGCAACACGTGTCTATTATATAGATGAAGATTCTGGTAGTTTTTCTACATTAATTTCATCCGCCCTGGAAGGAACGAAAAGCTTGGCATGGTCAGCTTCTCTTTCGAGTATGCAGTCAATCGAAGAGTTTCTCAAGGATACGATTCCATTTCCCACAGGTTCTAAAATTGAATTTAATGATATGACCGGTGCCTTAGCCATAACGAATACTTTAGAGAATCTAAAAAGAGTCGAAGATGTTTTGCCGAAGATACATTTTTGAAATATAAAAGGTTGAATATGGATTCACAGAGCTTAGTACTTATTTGTGCATATATAAGCGGCGGACTTGCCATGGGGCTTGGTGCGATTGGGCCTGCGTATGGTATTGGCATGGCCGGCGCAAAAGCAAGTGAAGCAGTTGCGCGGCAACCGCATGCAGCCGGTTCGATAACAAAGACCATGCTTGTGGGACAAGCAGTATCTGAATCGCCGGCGATTTTTGCTTTGCTCATTGCGATTTTTCTTATCTTTAAATTTTATAATGTACCTGAAGATATTTCTATTTTTAATCTTGCTGCATTAATAGGGGCCGGGTTGAGTACCGGGATTGGATCACTTGGGCCTGGTGTTGGTGCTGGGATGGCAAATGCAGGTGCGTGCGAAGGGGTTGGTAGAGACCCTGAACTTGAAGGTCCGCTTTTAAGAACGATGCTTATTGGACAGGCCGTATCGCAGTCGACAAGTGTGTATGCATTGGTAATCAGTTTTTGCTTGTTATTCATAATCTAAGTGAAGACCTACTTTAGCGAGTGAAAACGAAGCTAAAGTAGAAGTCTGAACTTATCCCTGCCATGAACCAAGACGGCAGGGGTAATTGATAAATAGTATCCCGATTAGACAGCATTTTATATCGCTGTCTGACGGGATTAATTCGCGCAAATAACTTATGTTAAATGAAGTCTAATCTTACAGAATGTAATGAATGTAAGATTATGACTGAATGTATCGCTGCCAAGACCTAAGACGGCAGGGGCAACGAAGGGTTAATAATAGTATCCCGATTAGACAATACATGGTGTGCCGTCTAACGGGATAAATTCGGCCGTATACTTTATGTCGTACTTCGTACTCCATAAAGTATGGCCTCATTAAAGGAGGATATCATGGAAATTACAGGAACAGAATTAATCAGAGCTGCAGCATTATTAGGGGCAGGGCTTGCAATGGGGTTTGGGGCTATCGGGCCGGGTGTTGGTGAAGGATATG
>JAHJGZ010000107.1 GCA_018823795.1 Candidatus Omnitrophota bacterium | reverse complement strand
CGCCGTATTAAAAGGGAAAGGGGCCTATTAGGCCTTTTTTGTGTAGCACGCACTTAAAAAAATCCTGTATAATTCCATTCCTATCAACAACTTATAAAAAACTGGACAAATGTTTTAATCCTTTGTATTATATACCTCTTCAATTTTGATATAACTATGTGTTTAGTATGCTATTGAGACAATCGGTACGAGAACATAACATCCTTACCCTGTTAGAGATAATAATAAGGGGAAAGGTGATTATTGTGGTTAGTTAATAGACATTGTGAAGAAATGAGAGGAAATAATGAGTAAAGTAAGTGTTGTTATTATTGCCAAAAATGAGGAAAAACAAATTAGCGATTGTTTAAAGAGCGTCCAGTGGGCTGATGAAATTGTCATTTTAGATGACTACAGCACTGATAAAACAGTAGAAATTGCTCGGGAATATACAAACGCTATACAGCAACGAAAAATGGATGTAGAAGGTACACATCGCAATTATGCGTATTCGCTTACAAAAAATGAATGGGTTCTGAGTCTTGATTGTGATGAACGAGTTACGCCTGAATTAGCGACTGAAATCGATCGGGTGTTAGAATCCAACACGGATTATAATGCGTATGCCATTCCCATTAAGACTTTTATCGGTAAACGGTGGGTACGGTATGCAGGCTATTATCCAGCACGGAAGACACGGCTCTTTAAGAAAAGTTGCTTCCGCTATGAGGATGCAGGGGTACATCCCCGTATTTTTCTTGATGGTAAATGTGGAGATTTAGAAGGCGACATTCTCCATTATGCATATGAAGACTTTGCTGATGTGGTCAATAGGCTCACCAAGCAGACAACGTTGGAGGCACGTAAATGGATACAGGATGGTCGCAAGGTGAGTTTCTTAAAAATTCTGAGAAAATTTGTTGATCGATTTATAAAATTTTATTTTTTACGAAAAGGGTATAAGGATGGTTTGATAGGATTCATGTTTTCATTTTTCCATTCCTTGTATCAACTATTAAGCTACGCACAATATTGGGAGATGAAGCATGGTCGTTGAAGTCATTCACACAGAAATGAACACGATTGGATAATTGAATAATGGATATTTATAAGAGATTACTTCAATATATAAAACCGTATCTGGGGTCATTGCTATGGGCATGCGGCCTTATGGTATTGGCTTCGTTTGGGGATGTTTTAGTTTCAGGGGTCATTTATATTACAACAAACAGTTTAGTTAATAAAGAATTTGTCACGCTGTCGGGGATTCCTCATATACCACCGCAATTGGCAGTATCATTCAGTATTACCTGGGTGCCGATAATAATTATTGCCGTATTTGTCTTTCGGGGTTTCGTCGGGTATTTTTCTAAATATCTAATGGCAAAGATTGGCCTGAAGACCGTTCGTGATATCAGAAATGAATTGTATCGAAGGGTGAGTTATCTCTCTTGTGATTTTTTTTCAGAAAAACGAAGCGGTGATCTGATGAGTCGTATTACGGGAGATGTGAATGTTGTACAAGCATCAATAACGACAATAACGCTGGATTTGATAAAAAGTCCGTTTACGATCCTTTTTACGATTCCGATAGTATTTATCATGGGGGGCAAGTTGGCTTTCTTTGGTATTGTCATTTTTCCGTTAGTGGCAATACCAATAGTTTTGCTTGGAAAAAAGCTTCGCAAGCTTACCACTCGATTTTTAGAGCGAAATGCTGATATCATTTCGTTTATGCAAGAAACGTTCATTGGCATACGTATCGTTAAAGCATTTAATGCAGAAGAAATAGAAAATAAAAAATTTAATGAAATTACCGAAAGCATCTATAAATTTTGCCTTCGGTCAATGCGTGCCATCGAACTACAACGCCCGGTCATAGAAATAATGGGAGCGGCTGGTGTGGGCATGGCGATATTCTTTGCTTTAAAGACACTCCCTATAGACCGATTCATGACGTTTGCCGGCACACTGTATCTTTTATACGAACCGGCAAAGAAATTAAGCAACATAAATATCGTTATTCAAAAATCAATTGCAAGCGGAAAACGCATTTTCGAGGTCATGGATGCCACCCCGTCTATTAAGGAAAAGGGACATGCATTGCAGTTTACTGATTCGGTACATCAAGTCGCGTATGATTCGGTTTTCTTTTTCTATGAAAACAATAACGATGTGTTAAAAAATATAACTTTTACCGTTAAAAAGGGGCAGTCCGTGGCTATCATTGGAGCCAGTGGATCAGGAAAAAGCACGTTAATGAGTTTGCTGCCACGCTTTTTTGACCCGCAGAAGGGTATGATTCGTATTAATGACATTGATATACAGGAACTTACCCTTAAAAGTCTTCGAAATTTAATCGGTATTGTTTCACAAGAGACTATATTATTCAATGGCACGGTGTGTGAGAATATTAGTTATGGCAAACCGAATGCTTCACGAGAAGAGGTCATCGGAGCGGCACAAGCTGCGTATGCACATAATTTTATACTTGATTTACCGAAGGGGTATGACACCTATCTCGGTGAGCGAGGGTTAAAGCTTTCAGGGGGGCAGCGACAACGTATTTCTATTGCGCGTGCAATATTAAAAAATCCGCCAATTTTAATTTTTGATGAGGCGACATCGCATCTTGATACTGAAAGTGAACGTGAAGTTCAAAGGGCAATAGAAAATCTTATGAAGGGAAGAACTGTTTTTGTTATTGCGCATCGACTTTCAACAGTTCAAAATGTTGATTTTCTTATCGTTCTTGAGGAAGGCAGAATGGTGCAACAGGGAACACACAAGGAGTTAATCGGACAGGATGGTCAGTATAAGAGGTTGTTTGACTTGCAGTTTAATATTTAATGTATAAGAGGAAAGGAATGACTATGGACAGTGCTCCGAGGGAAAAAATATTAGATGTTGCATGCGGTGCAGTAAAACATGCTGGCGCAACGGGTATTGATATTGCGGTAGCACCGGGGGTTGATGTTGTGCATGATCTTGGTGTTTTTCCGTGGCCTCTTGACGATAATGCCTTTGATCGCATTTTATGTCGGAATTGTATGGAGCATCTGGATGATATAGTTCGTACTATGGAGGAGATACATAGAATTGCAAAGCCAGACGGTATTTTAGAAATTTGGACCCCTCATTTTGCCCATCCGAATTCATTTCGAGACCCTACCCACAAGCGCCATTTCACTTTTGGTACGTTTGATTATTTTACCGGCGGTGTCTTATATCCTATTTATACTGACAGAAAATTTGAAATGATTGAAAGAAAACTTATGTTTCGCAAAAAATTTTCCATCGGTAAATTATTAAGTTCGCTATCAGAAAGGCGATGGGAAAAGTATTATTCTCATCACTGGCCAGCTCATGGGATGTATTTTAAGATACGTATAAAGAAATAGATAACCATAGTGTTATGCTCTACACATACGTGCTCTCTAACGTCGTTTTCCTTGTTTGCGATACTGTTACGCTGCAGAGATAGATATGGATAGAAAATATTCCATAGACGTGCGAACGGATTGAGGCATGATCATGCTTAATGGTAAAGAAGTAGTATCATTCAACACAATGAGAACATGGGTTAAAAAAAGAATTAATGATTCTAAGGTCATAAATGCTTTCTGGTATTGTGTCACGCCGTATAGCATTCGCCTTAAACAAAAAGAATTACTTTTTGATGATTCTCAATTTTTCTGTGTTAATCTCGGTTGTAAAGGAGATGCGTTTAAAGGGTATGTTAATATCGATACTACAAGAACAAAAGGGCGCGTATACGTATCATCTTTGCTGAAGCTACCATTCAAGAATCAATGCGTTAAGCAATTGCTTGTGGATTTTGATGTATTGCAGGGATGTCGGTCACAATGGCATTCGATAGTACATGAATGGAGCCGTGTGGTTGTTCCTAATTGTATTGTTACGATTGATAATTTGTCTCACGAGGAAGATTTTAGGACACTCTTAGTAAATGCCGGATTTAAAAGCGTATTTATCCATTCAAAGCAATATGTTCCTGTTTCTCATTTTGTCTATAGTCCGTCCGATGCGTTTTTAAACGAACACAATTTTTTTTATAAAGAAGAATCCGGCCATCTTATTATTTCTCATACGAGAATTGACTATGCACACCAGGCCAGCCTGAGAGAGATTCCATGGCGCCATAATCGCTTTCAAACAATAACGCTTAATAATATGTTGGAGTATATAGCACCAGATTCACTGGAATCGTTCTTTCAGACCTTATCCCGTCATTGTGCGGAGCATGGGCGCATCTACATAACGGTTGACAGTGAATCATATAAAGAGAACGACAGATGGAAAAGTTTTTTCAGTAAAGCCAGTTTGGCTCAGTATGTACATGAAACAGGATTTGCCTTTCACAAAATTGAACGTGTGAACGGCACTATTACTGCTGTTGTTCAGTCAAAACATTCGTTGTTGCAATCATCGTTGATTCAGAAGAGAAGTAAAAAACGGGTATGTGTCTTTGGCCAGTATATTGTATTACGGTATCTTCATCTTGGATTAGATTGGGACGGTCTTGTACATGCTTTTGATGAATTGGGATGGGACTATCTTTTACTTGAATGTATGCGAAATATGGATTATGACCTTTTGCGCAAAGCCGTTCTTGAATACAAGCCTGATTATATTTTTGTTATGCTCAAAGAAACATTGCCCTTTCTTCAATATATCAAAAATGACTGCAAACGATTGGGTATAAAAACAATTTTTTGGTATTGTGATCCCGATACTCCCTGGGATATGAATTTAGACGGTGTCCTCGATTATATGTTTTTGACGAATCAAGGACAGATTGAAGAGTATAAAAAAACATTACACATTAAAAATGTCTATTTTATGGCGCAGGCTATCTCTCCATATGTTATGTATCGGCAATCGTGCACGAAGCGATACGATGTCGGCTTTATTGGCGCTATCAGTAAGGCATCATTACATGATACACGGAGAAGAATTATGCGGAGCTTATCAAAACGCTACTGCGTTGGTATCCGTAATAATATACGAAATGATGTCACGGAATTTTATTCGAAGTCAAGGATGGTATTCGGAGGAAGTGATTTTTCGTTTGATCTTTACACCTCTAATCGGTTGTGGGTAGCGTTGGGGTGTGGTGCGGCGTATCTCACCTACAAATTTCCTGGCATTGAAAAATTAATCCGTAATCGAGAGCAGGTGTTGTGGTTTGAAACTATTGATGAGCTACTCGAAATCGTGGATTATTATTTAAAACATGAAAGGGAACGAGAACAAATCGGTAAAAATGCAGCTGAACTTACCCATGACAAGCATACATATACGCATCGATTACATAATATATTTGATATTGTCGAGGGAAAGACAACCGATTTTTATGGATTTTTGTAGCACAACAGAACACATAACATGCAGGTAAAAAATGGGAAAGAAGATTTCGATTCAAGTTTTTAGCAATTCTTTAGGCGATGAAGAAATAAAAGCAATCGAGCCTATTCTAAAATCACGATGGATCGGGATGGGGAAGGAGACCGAACTTTTTGAAAAAGAGTTTGGTCAAACAATTGGAAGCAAAAGCGTTCTTGCAGTTAATTCGTGTACGTCTGCACTCTTTCTTTCGATGCACATTTTGGGAATTGGTCAGGGAGATGAAGTGATTATCCCGTCCATTAATTTTATTGGGACAGCCAATGCAGTTTTGAACGTTGGCGCAAAACCAATATTTGCAGATGTTGATCCTGACACCCTTAATCTTTTACCATCAGAAATACGCAGGCTACGCACAAAGAATACGAAAGCGGTCTTACTTCTCCATTATGGCGGGCATCCGTGTGACTTTGACACTATTAGTGATGCGGCAAAAGGGTTATCGCTTATTGAGGATAGTGCTAATTCTATTGTATCTCAATATAAAGGACGCACGTGTGGCACGCTTGGTGACCTTGGCTGTTTTAGCTTTGATGCAATGAAGATTTTATGCGTCGGCGATGGCGGTGCATTAGTGGTTAATAGACCAGATTTAATTGATCGGGCACAGGAGTATAGATACCTCGGGATTAAGAATCAGAAATCAGGCATTGATTCTTTTAAAGCAAAGAATACAAAGTGGTGGGAAATAGATTTAGGCCGTACGTCAGGAAGATATATTTCAAATGATATTGCGTCTGCAATTGGTCGTGTGCAGCTCAAAAAACTCAGTGGTTTTATTGCCCGTCGTAAAGAAATATGGGGCCGGTATCAAAAGGAACTGAGACAATTTGATTGGATTGTTAGGCCGCCCGAGCCCTTAACGGAAACGACCACCTCATATTATCTTTTTTGGATAAAACTGAAAGCAAAGGTACGGGATGCCCTGGCGCAACATCTGGTGAGCAAAGGGATCTATTGCACGTTTCGGTATTATCCATTGCATTTAATTAAACAGTATAACTCGACTGAAAAATTGAAAAACAGCGAATCGTTAAATGATACCGTGCTCAATTTGCCGCTTCATCAAAATATATCAGATACCGACCTTGATTATATCATTGAAACGATAAAAGATTTTGAGCAAAAAATAAGACAATAATAAGGAGTTAGGTATGCTTGTTGATTTGATCAGAGTTCCAGATCCGACCTGTATTGATGATTTACTGGATGAGCCGCTGGGGCTGTTATATTTAGCAGCAGTATTACAAGCAGAAGGCCATCAGGTACGCATTACTAATCTTGCAGGGTATTCGTCTGAGGACTGGAAGTCTGAAATTAAGGAAGCAGATGTGTACGGCATTCAGTTGTATACTCCCACTGCACATCACGGCATTACCATTGCTCGATACATCAAGCAACGGTTTCCGCACAAGCTCATTATTGGCGGTGGTGCACATCCGAGCGCAGTTCCTGATGCTAAAGATTTGATCGTTTTTGACCATATTGTTGTCGGGGAAGGGGAGCGGTCGTTGATCGCTATTTTAAATGCCCATAAGAACAAGAAAAATATACCGCGTATTGTCAAGGATGACTTTATTGAAGATTTAGATTCTCTGCCGTTTCCGGCGCGACATCTTGTTGATATGCATAGGTTCCACCGAAAGGTTGGGGGAAAGAGATGTTTTGGTATTATTGGTTCGAGAGGATGCTGTTTTCAATGTGCATTTTGCGATCATGCGCTTTTTGGTGATAACGTTCGTTTTCGATCAATAAAAAACATTGTTGATGAAATACAACATATTATTGAAGTGTATAATGTTCACCATTTTGAATTTTTCGACGACATGTGGACGATAAGCAAAAAAAGACTCAGGGAATTTTATGAGCAAGTAAAAGATTTTCAGATTACCTATCGCTGCAATGGACGAACTGATATTTTGGATCCAGAAGTATATACTCTGTTATATGAGTCGGGCTGTCGATTAATTTGCTATGGTATAGAATCAGGATCACAACGAATTCTTGATGCAATGAAAAAGGAAACAACGGTTGAAAAAAATCTGCACGCAATAAAAATGGCACATGATGCCAATATTCCCGCTGCGGGGTATTTCTTGCTGGGGTTTCCTGGAGAAACACGAAAGACAATTCAGGAAACAATGGAATTTATCAAGCGCTCTGACCTTGACCAAACACAATTTTATACCTTTGTGCCTTTGCCGGGCTGCGAAGTATTTAAATATCCACAACGGTTTAATGCACGAATAATTTCTCATGATTTTTCCGATTATTTTCTTGTTACCGGAACTGACGGGTGCGGTGGTAGGACCATAGAAACCGATGCGCTGTCTGCGGAAGAACTTTCTCAGGAAATGAAGAAAATTCGCCAATTTTTGAAAGAACGCGGATCAAAGGGTGGTATGCAGGATTACTATTACGAAAAACTTAAGTATAAGGAAAAGTAAGATGCAAGAATTGTGTGATATTATCATCCCGGTGTGGAATTTAAAAGAGACGACCGAGCGATGTATTGAAAGTATTATCACTCATACACGGTATCCGTATCGTTTAGTGATGATTGATAACGGCAGTGATGAACCCACCAAAACATATTTAGAACAGTTAAAAAACGATACGCGGATCAACCAATATCATTGTATTCGAAACGAAAAAAATCTTGGCGCAGCACCTGCGTACAATCAGGGCATGAAAGCTTCGTATGCACCCTATATATTATTGCTCAATAATGATACGGTTGTCACCGAAAGATGGCTGAGCGAAATGATTTCTGTAGCTGAATTAGCGAACGATATTGGGATTGTTAATCCTGATAGCAATAATTTGGGGACCACAATACCGAAGGGGGCTTCACTGGATGAGTTTGCACAGAAACACATGAGCGAATATAAGGGGCGTTCTATTGAAATGGCAGAGGCTGTTGGTTTTTGCTATCTTATGAAAAGGGAAGTGCTGGATAGGATTGGTGTGTGGAGTGAAGAATATGGTTTTGGTAATTATGAAGAGACCGAGCATTGTATTCTTGCACGGAAGGAAGGGATTCGGATCATGCTCGCCCAAGGGGCATTTGTGTTTCATGAAGAACACGCGACCTTTAATACGTTGTTTAAAAAGCGTTCTTCATTTGAAGAAATTTTTGAGAACGATAAAAAAAAGTTTGAAGAAAAATATGGTAAGAACAAGCGCGTGCTGTATGTTGTTACAACCACCGATAGGAAAGTATTAAAAAAAATTGATACAGCAACATATACAACTGCTGCGGGTGGGACATGGGTTCATGTTATTGTGAAAGATGCTACCAGAGATTATGTGTTTGAGAGAAAACATAGATGGATCACTTTTTTTACCTATTCACCACACTTTTTTATCGTGCGATGTTTTCTTAAGATATATTTTAAGAAGAAGAGATATGATGAAATATATGTTGATAGCAATGCATTGTATGCAGTGTTTAAAAGATATGCACTGTTTTTGCGAGCAAAAATAATATTATTTGAACAGAGTGAATAGAAAATAGCGATAGTATCCTCATTATGACAAACGTATCAAATGCAACGCTGTGTGATATTATCATTCTTACGATGGACCAGGAGGAGCTTCTTAAGAATTGTCTTATCTCGATTGAGCAGCATACAACAATTCCAATCCGTATTATTATTGTTAATAACGGTGGCGTCCATATTGTTTCATACCTTAACGGACTCCGTGATACGAACAGTATTTCATACACCATTATTCATAACGCGGAAAATGTTGGTTTTATAAAAGGAAACAACCAGGCATTACGACTGTCCGCAGCCCCCTACGTGTGTCTTCTCAATAACGATACGCTCGTTACTGATGGTTGGTTGACAGAGATGATAAAGGTATGCGAAGAGAGAAATGATATTGGGATGGTTAATCCTCGTTCTAACACCTTAGGAACGTATACATCGGACAATGAGGATATTGTTGTTCTTGCAAGAAAATTGAAAAATGAGCAACGGTCTTTTACCCCGGCCGGTATTTGCGTCGGATTTTGTATGTTCATTAAAAGGGATATTGTGCAAAAGGTTGGTTATCTTGACGAAACGATTGGAGAAATGCTTTTTGAGGATGCAGACTATTCTATGCGGGTAAAAAGGGCTGGGTTTTTGTGTGTCGTTGCTCATCGAAGTTATGTGTACCACATTGAACATAAAAGTATAGATACGAGAAAAAAGAGTGACGTCCAGCGCATTTTTGAGTCCAGTAAAAGAAATTTTGAAATGAAATGGGGGAGGAGCCTTAATGTTCTGTTTGTTGATGACATATTTAGCAAAAGTTCCCCCATGTTATCAAAACGACTTTATTTACTTACCAGACTTATTGATGATGATAACCAAGTAAGCCTTTTAGTAAATAGTTGCGATGATCTTTTACGATCGAGAGAGGATTTAGAGGGGGTTGTTGGCAGTAGTCTTACGGCTCTTAAAAAATGTATTGTCTACCATAAGTCTTTTTGGTTTTATTTTATAGCAGTCTCTACATTGCTGGGAAAAGTAAAAAAACCGTTCGACGTTGTCATTACGACCAGTATCCCGTTCGTGAGGCTTATAAAACTATTTAAAAGAGTAATACATAAAAAGATTATTTTTATTATCAATGACAACAATGCAACGCTTCAACTAGAAAAATATTATAATAGTTTTGACTTGGTTTATGATATGACAGAAAATCGCAGCGAAAAAAAATATATATCAGAAGAGAATATAATGACGTTGCGGTCATATCTAAAAGATATTGTTGTTGGGTGATGCGATGAAAGAAAATCTTTTAAAAAAACTTATATGTCCGGCATGCGCTTCAGAAGAACTGAATGTGGAGTGCAAACAAAAGAATGATACTGAAATACGGGAAGGGTCTATCTGCTGCCAGAAGTGTCGTGAAGTTTTTCCAATTAATGCTGGCATTACCAATTTATTGTACCGCATCCCTCAGGATGTTGAATGCGAAAAAAAGGCAATGAATGAAAAAGTGTATTATGTAACGAGTGATAAAAAGGAAGGTTTTACCGTTACCGAAGATGCTATACAGAAATATCAACAGATATTACTGAGTTTGCCGGAAGGGGACGGTTCTCCTATCTTCTGTTGTGGCGGTAGTTTACAAAATCAGGCTGAAAATGCGTCCCGGTTTTATAAAAGCGTCGACGAACTTAATTTAACGGGAAATGAAGATATCTTAGAAGTTGGTGCTAGTTTTGGATGGGGATCAAGGGAATTTGCAAAAAAGGGGTGTAATGTTGTTGCGCTTGATATTACTGATTTCTTATGTACCAGCGATTTATATTTTAAGCAACAGTCTATTTATTTTGATAGGATCCTCGGTGATATGAATAAACTGCCCTTTAAGACGGCATCATTTGATATTGTATTTGCTAATACAGTACTTCATCACTGTATGGACCTTGAAACGATTTATCGTGAATTGCTTCGTGTTTTAAAAAAGGGAGGGAAAATAGTAGCGCTTGGGGAATGTTCGCTTGGTGTATTCGAAGATCGTAACAATAAAGCATTTCTCCCCGGCAAGGAAGAAGGACGGCAGGAAAAAGCGTTCCGTTTATATGAATGGCTACATATGGCAAAACGTGCCGGTGCACAAAAGGTATGCCTTTCATTCTTTTCAAACATTGATGATTATATTGATAAAAAAATAAAACGAGGAAAAGCAAATTCAAAAAAAGTTATAATCGCACAGTTTATCAAAAAGCACCATTTCTTAGAAATACTGTTCCATTATCTTACGTATACATACCGGTGGCTCTTTCGACCGGGCAATTGGAAAATAGAATGCTATAAGTAACATTGGATTACCCTATGGGATATTTTGACGATCTATCACTTGTCTCGCGCAGTAAACGATTCCTAAATGATCTTCCGATAATGAAGAATCTCTATTATCGTATTTCACCTTTTTTACTTAAAAAGCGATTGCCGCTCTATCGTTATGAAAATTCAAAATTTATACGACTGAATATCGGTTGTCTGGGCAAGCGGACTGTGGGGTATTGTAATATTGATGCAAAGAGGACACGGAGGAGGGTTTTAGTGTTTCCTTTTTCGAAACTTCCTTTTTCTGACCGGTCTATAAAATCAATTACTTTTAATCCTCATGCATTATGTGACGTGGACGAATCTGTTAGTGCGATTATTAGAGAATGGGAACGAATACTTGTTCCCGGCGGGACACTCACGATTGAAACGAATGAAGTGCATTCACCGCACATTCGTATCGTTAGCGAGGTGCTACAGGCCAGCCTTTTTGTATCGGTAACGCACGATGATATTTCTTCTGCGTATTATAGAAGAAAATATATCTTAAATGTGCAAAAGGGAAATGATTATTACAAACACCGAGAAAACGCTTTGCTTCAGAAGCATGATATGTGTACTCGTAATACTATTTTTTCTGGTCTCAAATTCCCCTTAAAAAATAAAACATTGATTATGGGGGTTGAAGGTGTCAATGACCATGTATTGGCATCAGTGACGACACCCATTGATGTCTTGGAACCATCAGAGAAGCTCATTGCTGAAAGTAAAATACACGTTGGAAAGAAGAATAGTGTTCATTATCATAATGCATCTTTTGAAAAAAGTCCTTTTGATGTGCAGTCGTTTGAAAGTATCCTGCTTTTCTTTACACCGGAAACATTTTATCCGGAGCATATGAAGGAGATATACAGCGAAATGAAACGGATCCTTGCAGATAACGGTACCGTGTGTTTTTTCCTGCGATATGAACGGGATATTTTTGAAGATCATTATGTGCAATTTTTTGATAAGGCACGTTTTGTGTCTATGATTGATGAAATTGGGGGATTAACGATAATAAAGCTTGAGACGGTCGTTTTAAAGGATACAGAGCGCTATTTAATGGCGTATGTTGAAAAAAGATCTTGTAGAGCACCTTTTTATAATGAGAAAAAGAGAAAAATATGTGCATTGGGCGAATATGGAATGCTTCGCTATAATCATCTTGGGTTTCATTGGGATGGCCAAGCCCGTGCGTTTGATGAGCTCGGGCTTGAACATCGGTTGATAGACATTATGCGGAACAAAGACAGGAATAGAATTATAGAGCAAATCAACCATTTTAAACCTGATTATTTATTAATTGGCCTTCGAGAAGGGCTGCCGCTTATTCAGGATATTTATAATGATATTAAACATCTGAAGGCTACGATTCTTTATTGGTATTGTGATCCTTCTCTACCACAATCACGTGATTTAGGTGGAATAATTGACTTTATGTTTTTATCGAATGCGGGGCAAATCGTAGACTATAGAGAGAAATATGGAATAAAAAATATTTTTTATCTTCCACAAGGATATTCGCCTTATGTTATGTTTCGCCACCAGATGCCTGAGATTCATGAAATCGGTTTTTCGGGTACCGTAAGCCCTGTTGCATTACATAAGACACGAATTATGTGTATGAATCTTTTACGGAGACGCTATAATGTTACCTGTCAGAATACTACTCGTAATACAATTGCCGAATTTTATTCCTCATGTAAGTTGATTTTTGGCTCAAGTGATTTTCCCTATGAATTATATACTTCAAATCGTTTTTTTATCGTTATGGGGTGTGGCGGTGTTTATCTGTGCCATAAATTTCCTGGTATAGAAAAACTAGTGAAGAATAAAGAACACGTTCTATGGTTTGAGAGCCCTGAAGAAATGCTCGATTTGGCGCACTATTATATTAATCATCAACATGAACGGAATCGCATTCGAGAAAGTGCAGAAAAACTTGCTCGTGAGCAACATACGTACACACAGAGAATACGTAATATGTTAGAGATTGTGGAGGGAAAGGCACCAGGTTTTTCAGGCTTTTTAAATTAAACAAGAAAGATACGAAGAGGATGAAGACCATGCATACTAAACTCAATACGTTGTATTTACAGTTTCCTGATGTCCTAATGAAATTCTCTACCAATAATGAGCGGTATTACCATTATCTAAAACTATATTTTAATAAAATCATAGTCAATAAAGATGTTGATCGATACATTAATGTTGAAGCAACTGCTTTGTGGCAGAAAAAAATTTCTCTTCAAGTGGCCATACATCAGGGAGAGTCGGACAATTTTCGTATGATTGGTGGTAATACCTGTGTGTTAAATAATCGACTTATTACCATGCGAAAAGTTGAGAGAAAAATTAAGGTATGCTTCGATATTATGGCCGACGATAACAAGTTTATCTCAAGGGGGGCATTGCGTGCAAAATGGATGAAAGATTTTCTACGCTATCGTGTTGGCCAGAAGAGAGAGGAAAGTGTTTTCTTTATGCTGACGTATCCGCTACTGTATTACCCACTTTTTTGGTATTATGAACGATATAAGGCGACACACATTTTGCATGCCTCTGCACTCCGATATAAGAATCGTGGCATAGTGATTTGTGGTTTGGAAGGTATGGGGAAGACGAGTTTATCTCTGTCTCTTTTAAACGATGACGGGGGATCTTTCATTTCCGATAATCTCATTTTTTATAATTCTGACAACGTGTATCCTTGTTATGAGTTAGTGCGACTCTATAACGACTATAACACTTCTTTGTTGCGCGGAAGGTTTGAAAAAGTAACCGCGTTTAAATCAAGCAAAGACTTTTATGCTCCATTGATGGATGTGCGTGGAAGGGGTATTTCTCCTCATGTTGTTGTTTTTCCCGTTTATAGTGCTTGCTTTTTTGTTAAAGAATTATCAATTGATGAGGCAGTAAAAAAGGCGCTTATTTTAAGCTTCTTGCCGGCCGAGCTCGGTAATTATGTTGAATATCGTCACATGTATAATTTATTAGATACATCATTTGATCCATGGAATGCCCAATGTACTATTCTACAGAAGCTCTTTAAGGAGGCGCGGTGTTTAATGGTTGGCATGAGGAAAGAGGATGGTTTAGATAAGAATGTTGAACGATTCAAAAAGGTGGTTGTGAGTGAATAAAGGTACCATAAAACCGGTAAAGTCAAAGATAATGCGTTATTGCAAGTCATACGTCCCTTTTTGGCGGAAGGGAAAGATTGGATTTTATTCAAATTTTGGCCATGGGGATATAGGCGATGATGCGGCTTTTTTTGTTGCACAAAAACATTTTGGAAAAGATGTTTTGCCCTTCTCAAAAAGATGTTATGCCTTTAATCCACATATGCTTCGTGCACTCCTTATCGGTGGCGGTGGTGCATTGCGATGGGAATCGCCCTACATACCACGGAGGATATTTGCAAAGAAGAAATGGCCATTTCCGGTCATTATATTTGGCGTTGGCATTAACTGTGATTTTGGCAAGAGTTACACTGAAGAAACAAAAGATAAAATAAAGCGGCTGTGTGAGAGGGCTGATTATATTACGGTTCGCGATACGATAACCGCTCATTTTTTAAAAGAACTTGGCTACCATGATGTACAGATAATGCCTGACATTGATCTCCTCTTAGATGAGGAAGAAGTATCAGTGCCGCAACTAGCCAGAAAATCGACTATTGGCATTGTTTTGTCTCCCCATTCGGCATTTAGTGGAAACGATTTTGAAAGAATTGTTGACTCGTTTTCTGATTTTATTACTCAAACTATTACTCATGATACTAATATTATTTTTTTTCCGTTTGAAAATGCAGCATCAGAAGAGAGCAAAGAGCAGGAACTTATTGATGCAATTGTAAGAAAAGTTAACGACAAAGAGCGAGTCACTATTTTAAAACATGCTACGACGCCTCAGCAGACACTCTTCGCAATGCGTCATTGTTGTAATTCTATGATTTGTATGCGGATGCATGCGGCAGTTTTTGCAGCGAATGCAGGTATTCCTTTTGTATGTATTTCGTATAATATGATGCACACAGGTTTCCTTGATATGTTTGACGCGCATGATTGCGAAATTCGTTTTTTTGATGCTTTTTCCAGCGGAAAACTTCAAGAAAAATATGCGTACCTGATTAGTAATTATGATAAAATAAGGCGCACTATTATTAATAAAAGGGATTCCTTGCGTGAAGTGCTGTATCGGCAGTGTAATCATATCAATGCTCTTATTAACCAATAGTCTTATATGTGAATAGGAAGAAGGGGTAACGTATGGCAGAAACATTGGGCAGTCTTATTGATAAATTGACTATAAAGAGTTTACGGGAATTTCATATACATGAAATGATACGGCAGAAAAACAAGAAATTTTCACGTAGTGACCTTCTAAAGAAATTAAAGATCTTAACGAGACAAAAGCGGACGCTTGATACAGAAATAGAAGAATTCATTTCTCTCGCACTCAATAAAAAAACGTTAGAGAAGGACGAAAAGCTTAAATTGTATAATAAAGTGTCTGTTATGGATAACGTAGGCAAAGTGCGAAATCTTGCGCATGCGATTGAAAAACTGGGGCAAAAAAATATTGAGTTGTGGCACTTGGAAGATGAGGCTCGCCGTGAGGATGTTGATTTGTCATTTATCGGTTCTATTAAGAGGAAAATCGATGTTGCTAATCAACAGCGCAATGATTGCATCGATCTTATTGATGAGATGTTTGAAAAATGTGTAGTGAAGATGAAAGAGAAACAACGTAAAAAATGAGCAAGAAAAAAAATATTCAAAAAATACTCATTGTCAATCCCTTCGGCATAGGGGATGTGTTATTTTCCACGCCCTTGATCCGTAACGTAAAGAAGTGGGATCCGGAGGCTCAAATATTATACCTCTGTAATAAGCGTGTCGCACCGCTTTTAACCAACCATCCACTGATTGATAAAATATTTATTTATGAGCGTGATGATTTTGATATGACCAGGAAGAAATCAATCAGTAAATGGCTGATGAAAATATTTTCTTTTTTGGGTGCTATACATAAAGAGCGGATAGCAATCTTAATCGATCTTTCTATGCATCCGCAATTTGGTTTTTTTGGCAAGTTGATGGGGATAAAAAAAAGAATTGGGTTTAATTATCGAGAACGAGGTAAATTTTTGACACACAAATTTGATCTTGAAGGTTTTGATGAAAAACATGTCGCTGAACACCATTTGGATTTACTGCGATTAGTTAATATTCCTGTTTCTTCAAAGAAGTTAGAATTATATGTTTCAGAAGAGGATAGACTGTGGACAAATAAAATATGCCGCACCTATGGTTTTGATGACAAACCATTAATTAGTGTTGCTCCGTTCGGTGGCGAGAGTTTTGGAAAACAGGAGCTGATTAAACGGTGGCCACTTGAGAAGTATGGACAATTAATTAATAAAATTATTGCATTGCATGATGCTCGAATATTTCTTTTAGCGGGGACGAAAGAAAAAAAGGAAATGGCACAGCTCCTGTCTATGATTAAAGAAAGAGATAAGGTGTACGATGCGACAGAGTGTTCGATAACGAAGATCGCAGCACTGGTTGATAAGAGCTCATTGATTATTGCCAATGATACTGGTTCGTTACGTTTCGCTAACGCATTAAATAAAAAAATTATCACTTTTTTTGGGCCAAGTGATGATACCGTTTATGGATTGTATCCTTTTGATGAGACGAAACATATAGTACTGAAAAGAAATTTACCGTGTCGACCATGTTATAAAAAATTTAGACTGGAACCATGCCGGAGAAATGGGGCGTGCCTTTCATGGATATCAGTGGAAGAAACATATGCAGCAGTTCAGGAACTCTTAAAATGAGCGATTGTTTTTTTATGAAGGTGAATATATGAGTAAAATATTAGTGACCGGAGGGGCTGGGTTTATTGGCTCACATTTGGTTGATCGATTAGTGCAAGAAGGACATGCGGTCTGTGTTCTTGATAGCCTTGAACCGCAGGTACACGGAAGCAGCGGGAAAGTGCCTGACTACCTGAATCAAAATGCTCAATTTATTAAAGGAGATATCCGTTCATTAGATGATGTGCGTAAAGCCTTACAAGGAATAGAAATAGTATTTCATGAAGCAGCAATGGTTGGCGTTGGTCAATCAATGTATCAAATTCGAAAATATGTTGATGTCAATACATTAGGAACGGCAAACCTCCTTGAGGTTATTCTTGAGCAAAGATATGAGATTCAGAAGCTTATTGTTGCAAGTTCCATGAGTATTTATGGAGAAGGATCATATCGGTGTGAAGCCTGTGGCATTGTCTATCCATCCTTGCGGACGAAGGAGCAAATGCAGCGCAAAGATTGGGAGCATCACTGTCCACAGTGTGAAAAAGTAATAAAACCGTACACAACAGCCGAAGATAAACCGCTTGATGCAACCTCTATTTATGCGATTACAAAGAAAGATCAGGAAGAAATGTGTCTCACGCTTGGAAAATCGTATGGGCTTCCGACTGTAGCGTTACGTTATTTTAACGTTTACGGTCCCCGACAGGCACTTTCAAATCCCTACACTGGTGTTTGTGCGATTTTTTCATCACGGATTAAGAATAATAATCAGCCAATAATTTTTGAGGATGGACATCAATCACGGGATTTCATAAATGTGCATGATATTGTTGAGGCAAATCTGTTGGCAATGACAAGCGATGCCATGAATTACCAAACATTTAACGTTGGGAGTGGACAGCCAATAACAATTCTGGAGGTGTGTAACGAACTCTGTCGGCTCTATGGCAAGAAGGACCTTAAGCCTGAAATACAAAATAAATTTCGCGTTGGTGATATACGGCATTGTCTGGCAGATATCAGTAAAATAGCTCACGTTGGTTTTTCTCCGAAAATATCTTTCCAAGAAGGAATGGAAGAATTGGTTGAATGGGGAAAAACCGTTGAAGCAGAAGATTTAGTTGAACAGGCGCGAAAAGAGTTAGCCGAAAAAGGACTTGTTCAATAAAGTGTTAAGTGTTAAGTGTTAAGTGTTAAGTGTTAAAGGAAGACTTGTATTATTAACAAATGGTATTAGCAGTGGGAAAAGAAAGTGGCGTATAAATCATTTGAGGACTTAGAGGTTTGGAAACGATCACGCAATGTAGCAATACAGGTATATAAAAAGTTACGCAATTGCCACGAGTACAGTTTGCGAGATCAAATGAATAGATCTGCTGTTTCTATCGCATCAAATATTGCTGAAGGGGCTGAAAGAGATTCAAAACTAGAATATAGGCACTATTTACATATCGCAAAAGGGTCGGCAGGAGAATTGAGGACGCAACTCTCTATTGCTCAGGAAATAGGAATAATTAAAAAAGATGACGCAATCACATTTATTGCTGAGCTTAAAGAAATATCGTCCATGCTTCATGGACTTGTAAAATCCTTAAACAATCAACTTAAAACTTAATTACTTAAATCTTAAAACTACTATGGATAAAACGATTTTTATTGATCGTGACGGTGTTATTAATCGGGATCTTTTAGGGTACGTTGAACGGTGGGAAGATTTTGATTTTCTTCCTGGTTCGTTAGATGCACTGCGTGTATTAACAGAGGCTGGTTTTACGATTATTATTATTTCTAACCAAGCGGGGGTTGGTGACGGGGTATTTACCAAAGAGGCGTTAGATGGTGTTAATAATCAAATGATTCGTGAAATAGAAAATGCAGGAGGCAGCGTTGCTGGGGTCTATTACTGTATTCATGGTAAACATGCTGGTTGTGATTGCAGGAAACCAAAGACCGGCCTTTTTGAACAAGCGTTGAAAAAAAATCCTGATTTTCAAAAGGAAAAAACATATTTTATCGGTGATAAATTATCTGATATTGAAGCTGGCAAAAACTTTGGCTTTAAAACAGCCCTTGTTATGACCGGCTATGGTAGGAGAGAGCGAGATTTAATTACTGATGGAAATAAACCAGACATAATAGCTGCAGATTTAAAAGAAGCGGTTAAGAGTATTCTCTCTTGAGACAAAAAAGCAGATTAGATCGTGAATCAAAACGACTAATAATTGTCGTCCATATTTGCAAAGTGAAGGCGCTATAATATGCATTGCATTAATAATGTTTTTAAAAGGTATATCCCTTTTCTTTATAAATTGAGAAAAAAGATGCGGTTATTGTACAAACCTGATTCATACTTGGTTATGACCGGGTTTATGAAAAGTTTATTGGTCGGCTATCCGTGTACATTGGAGGGAGAGCCTATTCCCTGGATGAATTATAATGCCGTATCATTTTTGAAAGAACGACTACGAAAAGATATGAAGTTGTTTGAATATGGTAGCGGCTATTCGACAGTTTTCTTTTCTCGCTTAGTAGCTACAGTTACGTCTGTAGAGCATAACAAAGATTGGTATGAGAAAGTAAAAAAGAAGGTTGGCAATAATGTTACTTTGATTTATCAGGCATGTGAACCTCTCGGCGATTATTGTAAAGTGATAAGTACGTTAAATGATACATTCGATGTTGTTGTCATAGATGGCAAGGAGAGAGTTCAGTGTGTTCCGTATGCCATGAAGGCCTTGTCAGATCGCGGTGTTATTATTTTTGACGATATCGTATCTGATGAACGTCGAAAAGGGGTCGAGATCCTTTTAAATAACAAATTTCGTAAAATTGATTTTGAAGGACTCGCGGCAAATCGTATTAATTTAACGAGAACGTCAATATTTTATCGGGACAAGAATTGTTTTGGTCTCTAGGAGTTTATTATGAAGTATCTACTCATATATGGTAGCTGCGGCCATGGCCATCAGCGGGCTGCGGAGTATATTGCCGATGAATTGCGATTGCGCGGTGAGCGTGATGTCACCATTATTGATTTTATAGCGTATACGACCTCGTTTTTTAAGACGATCTATCCATTTGTTTATAAATATGCGGTTACCTACTTGCCGCTTCTATGGAAATGGGGCTTTGACGTTACTAATATTAAGGAACTCAATTGGTTTATAAGGCTTATCCGTCGGTGGGCGAATCATTTTCATGCGAAAAAACTCGAGAATTTTATTATACATAATAATCCCGAAGTAATTATATTAACCCATTTTTTACCTTCAGAAGTGTGTAGTTATCTAAAAGGCTCAAATAAAATATCATCACGTGTTGTGACTATGGTGACCGATACTATTGCACATGCAACATGGATTAACAAGAATTCAGATTACTTCGTTGGTATGGCAGATGAAACAAAGAAAGCTCTTATAGAGTGGGGGATTCGAGCAGATCGCATTAAAGTTTTAGGTATTCCTGTTGCGTCAAAGTTTAAACGGCAGAATATGAGGGATGAGTTTCTGAAAAAATACGCATTAGATCCCTCATTGTTGACTGTTCTAATTACCAGTGGCAGTTTTGGAATTGGGCCCATAGAAAAACTGGTTTTCTTATTAAATCGATACCAAAATAAAATACAGGTTATTGTCGTCTGTGGTAATAATAAATCATTGTTTAATAGATTACAGCAGCATGCCTTTTCTGTGCCGGTGAAATTATTTCAGTTCGTTAGCTTTATGGATGAATTAATGGAAGCATCAGATATTGTTATTGCCAAGTCTGGAGGTCTTACGATGTGTGAGAGCCTTGCGAAGGAACTCCCCTTGGTCATATCGCGACCGATTCCCGGACAGGAAACATATAATGCTCAATTTTTGCTTTCCCATAACGCTGCGTATCAAATTCATCGGGTTGGTGAGATAGAGCCTATTATTGATAGTATATTGAAAGATAAGAGCGTATTGGAAGTAAAAAAGGAATATATTAGAAAGATAAGCCGGCCAAATGCAACGGCCGACGTTGTTGATTTTTTATTAACATCACTAACGAAATAAGGCAAAACAAATGGCTAATAATTTTTATGACGAGGTGTATTATGGCAATGCACTTCAAGATTTAGAAAATCATAATGGACATATACCGCCTGATATAAAGCGTGAAAATTTGTTTTATAAAAGTATGATTTGTCCAGAGCCAGGAAAGAAACTTCTTGATGTCGGTTGTGGTCCCGGCTCGTATTTATCTCTCGTTAAAGACAGTGGGGCTAGTTTATGGGGTATAGATATTTCACATACCGCGACGTCCATTGCAAAGAAGAAGGTTCCTCATCCAGAACAAATATTATGCGAAAACGCAGATCCGTTGCCATTCAGTGACGGTGAATTTGATTATGTGACTGCATGGGGAGTCATTGAACATTTTCCGTCTCTACCGTCGATCCTTAAAGAAATAAAACGGGTTGCAAAACAAGGAGCGGAAATAGCTATTATGGTTCCCAACGTCTACTATTATAAGTTTATCTGGGATACCTTCAGAAAAGGGGCCGGTCCGGTTAAACATCAGGAAATAGAAGTATTATATTCATTTCAGGAATGGAAAGATTTAATTGAGTCTGTTGGTTTATCGGTACGAAAGGTTCATCGTCACAATAAATTTAATAAACCGCCATTCGTTATTTGGATGCGAGAGTATATCATTCCTTTTTATTTATCAAATCATTTTATATTCATGTGTACTAAATAGCAAAGAAGAGATATTTTATTTTAAATGAAAATCCTTGGCATTTCTGCCTTTTATCATGATAGTGCGGCGTGTGTAGTGCAGGATGGTGATATTATCTCTGCTGCGCAGGAAGAACGTTTTACCCGCCGTAAACACGATCATTCCTTTCCTCTCAATGCCATACATTTTTGTCTCAAGGCGAATCAGTTGAGTATTGATTATATTGATCTCGTCAGCTTTTACGATAAACCGTTTATTAAATTTGAACGAATTTTGCAGACATACTTACAGTATGCACCATGCGGTCTGCAATCATTTATTAAAGCGATGCCCTTATGGCTTAAACAAAAAATCTGGATGAAGGAGTACATTAGTAAAGAACTTGGCTATCGAGGGAAAATTATTTTTCCTGAACATCACGAATCACATGCTGCATCGGCATTCTTTCCGTCTCCGTTTCAAGAGGCTGCATTTTTAACGGTTGATGGTGTGGGGGAATGGACTACAACAAGTTTTGGTACGGGAAAGAATAATAAAATAGAAATACAAGCAGAGATACATTTCCCGCATTCGCTTGGGCTTCTCTATTCTGCCTTTACGTATTATACCGGCTTTCGGGTCAATTCCGGTGAGTATAAGGTGATGGGGCTTGCCCCCTATGGAGAGGCGAAGTATAAAGATCTTATTCTTTCAAATCTCGTTGATGTAAAGGCGGATGGTTCTTTCCGTCTCAACATGGATTATTTTAATTATTGTGCAGGGCTTACCATGACCAATGAGAAATTTCATCGGTTGTTTGGCGCCCCACCGCGTGAGCGCGAATCACGTCTTACGCAGCGGGATATGGATCTTGCACGTTCGGTTCAAGAGGTAACGGAAGAAATTATGATGCGTATGGCCCGTCATGTTCATAACGAGACGGGGCAGAAATATCTTTGTCTTGCTGGTGGTGTTGCTCTTAATTGTGTAGCCAATGGAAAAATAGTACGCGAAGGACCATTTGAACGTATATGGATACAGCCGGCTGCCGGTGATGCAGGTGGTGCGCTGGGTGCCGCTCTTTTTGGTTGGTATCAATATGGCGGTAAAGAACGTACTCGAGACAACGTTCATGATGTACAAAAAGGATCGTATTTAGGGCCGGCCTTTAGCAGTGAAGAAATAGCCGCGTTTTTAAAGGAGCAGGGCATTTCTTTTAAAGAACTAGCAACGGAAGACATTCCTGAATGTGTTGCGGATTTATTGGCTGATGAAAAGGTGGTTGGATGGTTTCAGGGAAAAATGGAGTTTGGGCCACGGGCACTCGGGAGCAGGTCGATTATCGGTGATGCCCGCTCGCCAAACATGCAGGAGACGATGAATCTTAAAATAAAATTTCGTGAAAGTTTTCGTCCCTTTGCACCATCTGTGTTAAAAGAGAAATGTTCTTCTTATTTTGATTTGGATGCGGAAAGTCCTTATATGTTGCTTGTGGCACCTATCAAAGAAGACATAAGGCGAAAAATGACGGATGACGAAGATAAACGGTTCGGTCTTGAAAAATTGCATACGGTTCGTTCTTCAGTCCCTGCAGTTACGCATGTTGATTATTCAGCGCGTGTTCAAACCGTTAATCGGGATTATAATCCGCTCTACTATAAAATGATTAAAATGTTCGATGAAAAGTATGGCTGTCCGGTGATTATCAATACCTCATTCAATGTGAGGGGAGAGCCTATTGTGTGTACACCGCATGATGCGTATCGGTGTTTTATGCGTACGAACATGGATTATCTTATTATGGGTGACTATTTATTAGAAAAGAAAGAACAAAAGCCATTAGATAAGGATATCAATTGGCTTAAAGAGTTTGAACTGGATTAAAGAGATATGTCAGTATTTACCGAAATTAAAAATATTAAGAGCGATCGCTCAGAGTTGCGCAGATTTGGTATATCATTTTGCATTGCCATGTGCATTCTCGGCAGTCTTTTACTGTGGAGAGGAAAGTCT